>CALFPO010000001.1 GCA_937919165.1 uncultured Bacillota bacterium
TTTATATCTAATTGTAATAATTTATTTAATCTATAACCAACAGCATCAGGAATATTTAATGCTTTACAAGCCATTACAGAAATAATTACATTTTGAATGTTATGTTTTCCAACTAGTTTAATTGATTCTAGTGGTAATACTTTTTCATTATTAACTACGATATAGGCATCTTCAATATGACCGTATGCATTTATTTTATCAAGTGAGAAATCTTCAATCTTACAATTAATTGGATATTTCTTTGTGTATTCCTTTACTAATTCATCATCATTACCCATAGACCTGGCACAATGGAACAGTGCGATGTTCTATATGGCATAACCATGCAGCATCGTGGTGTTTCACAGCTTCTTAAGGTAAAGCTTGTAGACGCTTTAGAAATGGCTGAACCTGAAAGCAATAGCGGAGTAGCATAATGGGCTTATTTGATTCTCTGAAGAAAAAGGCTGATGAAAGCAGCGAGACCACAAAATATCTAAGCGGTTTTGCGAAAACGAATAATGCTTTGGGCAAGAAGCTCAAATTCATTACCGAAAACAAGACAAAGAATAAAGAAGATTTCGTTGAACAGCTTATGGTTACATTGATCGAAAGCGATGTCGGTTTTCAGACAGCAGATCTAATCTGTGATAGATTCTACAATAAATGCCAAGAATACTACTATCTTCTTGCCAAAGATCTGATGGATATTCTGATCGGCATAATGCGTGATATATACAATGAGAAACAGGATGAAAGCATCATCTATAATTCTAATGGTCCTACCGTCATTCTGATGGTTGGCGTAAATGGGTCAGGTAAGACATCATCATGCGCAAAATTGGCTAAGAAATATCTTGATGATGGCAAGAAAGTTGCTTTCGTAGCTGGCGATACATTCAGGGCCGGAGCCAGAGAACAGCTGCAGGAATGGGCTGATCGTCTGGGAATTGAATGCATAAAAGGTAAAGATAATCAGGATCCTAGTTCTGTTCTTGTGGATGGCTGCCGCTATGCCAAAGAAAACAATGTGGATATTCTTATCTGCGATACAGCTGGAAGGCTTCAGAATAAGAATAACCTGATGGCTGAGCTAGAGAAGATGTCGAAGGTTGTCGGAAAAGAGATTGAAGGCGCTCCACATAATACTTGGCTTGTCCTTGACGCCAACACCGGACAGAATGGAATGTCTCAGGCTGTGCTTTTTAATGAGATAACTGACCTTAATGGAATCATTCTGACAAAGATGGATGGAACATCAAAAGGCGGAATCATCATTGCCATAAAGAATGTGACAGGTGTTCCAGTAAGATTTGTGACATTCGGCGAGAATATAGAAGATATAAATGATTTCGATCTTGATCTCTATCTATACAGCATAACGGAGGAACTGAAGCATGCCTCATGATCGCGAATTCAATTCCTTGATGCTGGACTATTATGGAGATCTGTTGACCAAGCATCAGAAAGATATACTTGATGAATACTTCAATGAAGATCTATCGATGAACGAAATTGCGGAAAACTACGAAATATCCAAGAGTGCAGTGCAGGATCTGATAAAGAGATCGCTTGTACAGCTTGAAACGTATGAAAAGCATCTTAAGATGATAGATAGAGACAAGAAACTGGATGATGTTCTTGAACAGATGAGAACAGAAAACAATCAGTTGCTCGATAAATATATTGCTAGAATAGAAAAGGTTAAATAGGAGAAAACTTATGACAAAAATCATGGCAGTAAACTCAGGCAGTTCTTCTTTGAAGTTTCAGCTGTTCGAAATGCCTGAAGAGAAGGTGTTGACAAGCGGAAACATCGAAAGAATCGGTTTGGAAGATGGAATTTTCGGCATCGTTGTCAATGGAGAGAAGATTTCCAAAAACGTCAATGTTCCTAATCATGAAGTTGCCGTCAAAATGCTTCTTGATGCATTGCTTGAATATGGCATCGTGAATGATCTTAGTGAAATTAAGGGCGCTGGTCATCGAGTAGTTCAAGGAGGTTCCTACTATTCAAAATCAGTGAAGGTCGATGATAATGTTCTGCTTAAGGTAAAGAATCTTGCTGAGCTTGCTCCTTTGCACAATCCAGCACATCTTATATGTTATGAAGCATTCAAGAAAGCTCTTCCAGAAATAGGACATGTATTTGTATTCGATACAGCTTTCCATCAGACCATGCAGCCAGATTCGTATCTGTATCCTGTACCATACGAATGGTATGAAGAATACAAAGTTAGGAAATATGGTGCTCATGGTACATCACATAAATATGTAGCATATCGTACTGCTGAATTGATGGGTGAAGATATCAAGAACTTAAATATCATAACAATGCATTTAGGTTCTGGAGCTTCTATCAGTGCAGTCAGAGGCGGCATCTGCATCAATACCTCTATGGGACTTTCTCCATTAGGTGGCATCATGATGGGCACAAGATGCGGCGATATAGATCCGACTGTCGTATATTACATGCAGAAAAAGCTTGGCTGCACTCCTGAAGAGATGGAAACATATCTCAACAAGAAGTCTGGCATGTTGGGCGTTTCTGGCGTATCAAGCGATTCACGTGATGTCGAGAATGCTCTTAAAGAGGGTAACGAACGCGCAAAGCTTACATATGATCTGTATGTCAACCGTGTAATCAATGTTGTCGGTGGATATGTAATGCAGTTAGGTCATGTCGATGCCTTGGTATTCACTGCCGGTTTAGGCGAACATGCAACTATGGTAAGAGAGATGATCTGCGATAAGCTAGCCGAAGGCCTTGGCGTACGCATCAACTATGAACTGAACTCAAAATGCCATAATGAGGCTTTGATCTCTACCGATGAATCTAAGGTAAAGGTATACGTAGTTCCTACAAATGAAGAATTGGCTATCATCAGAGATACAGTAGAGATACTAGGATTGTAATGTATAGCGATATTCTTGAGAAAATAGTTGAATATAAGAGAATAAGCATCTTCAGACATGCAAGACCCGATGGGGATTGCATGTTTTCTGCTTTAGCTCTATATGAATTCTTGAAAGACAACTTCAAGGACAAGACAGTAAAGATTGCCGGAGAAGACAGATTTGATCTTATAAGCAGAAACGATAGGATCAGCGACAGATTCATTAAGAATTCTTTGGCAATTGTGCTTGATACATCAACTACAGAAAGGGTTGATGATCCAAGATTTACAGATGCATCATATATCATCAAGATAGACCATCATCCTCAGACAGAATCATATGCTGATCTAGACAAGACAAGGCCAGCAGCTTCTTCTACATGCGAACTCCTGGCTAAGATTCTTTTATCGAAGGATTTCAAAGAATATAGATTATCAGATAAAGCATGCACATATCTTTATTGTGGCATGCTTACGGATACCTTGAACTTCAAGACAGCAAATGTTACTTCCGATACTTTGCGTATTGCATCAAAAATCGTTAAGAGAGGGAATCTTATGGTATCTGATCTAAGCGAATGGGTTTTCAATGAAGATCTTCTCTCATATCAGAAAACATCAAAGATTCGAAACTACCTTGAAGTAAACGATAAATATGGATACATCATTCTTAATAAGAAAGATCTGGAAGAAATAGATATCGAACCAATAGATGCGAAGAATAGGATAGAGGAGATAGGCAACATTTCCGATCTCAATATCTGGTCATTCTTTGTTGAGATTGACGGACTATATGATGGCTCCTTAAGATCAAAAAGACCATATGTAATTAATGAAATTGCTTCCAGATACAATGGCGGCGGGCATAAGAATGCTTGTGGCGTAAAGAGACTAAGCGTCGAAATGGTCGAAGCCCTTAACGATGAGCTCTATAAGCTATCAATTTCAAATGAAAACGCTTTAAAATAAGGTTTTTTATTGAATAGGAAGGCAAATAAATATATAATACGAATTAAAGGAGAATTAACCTAGAAATGAAAAAAGTTACTAAAAAGGATTTAGCTGATTTAGTTGCAGAGAAGATTGATTGCACTAAGAAAGACGCTAATGAAGCAGTTAATGCTTTATTCGATGAAATCGTCAACACATTGAAGGAAGATGGAACTGTAGATATCACTGGCTTCGGCAAATTCGTCGTAAAGACCAGAAAAGAAAGAACAGGAATCAACCCTGCTTCGGGAGATAAGATCACTATCCCTGCTAGCAAGGCTCCAGGCTTCAAGCCTTCAAAGGCTTTAAAGGAAGCTGTTAAATAACGATATAGAGCAGCAGAGACTTAGTCTCTGCTCTTTATATAAATAAATTTCTTTTGTCAATTTAAGGAGGATGCAATGAAGAAATTTCTAGAATTATGTCTTGTTGCGCTGTTAGCCCTCTCGCTGTTTGGATGCGGCAATGGCACAACCACTGACGAATTAGCTGAAACTGATCCAGTTTCTGAATTAGTTGAAAGCGCAACTGAACAGTTCATTTCCGATTGTGAAGATGCTCTTGCTGAAGCAGAAGCAGTTAACTGCTATTCAGAAGACATACTCACTGAACTGAGCGAACCTGTTAAGATCACTGTTTGGAACACTTATTATGAGTACCAGCAGGCTGCTTTCCAGGAAGTGGCTGATGGATTCAACGAAAAGTACAAAGGCCAGATCGAAGTTGAATATGTATCACAGGCTTATCAGGACTATGATACAAACCTTCTGAATGCCGTAAGAGCTGGCGAAGGTCCTAACATCACATCAAGATACTGCTCTACAGCTGCTGCTTATGTACAGGAAGGCTTGCTTGTAAACTTGCTCCCATACATCAATGATCCTACAATCGGTATCCCTAACTA
Organism: uncultured Bacillota bacterium; assembly: GCA_937919165.1. Taxonomy (GTDB): domain Bacteria; phylum Bacillota_I; class Bacilli_A; order Erysipelotrichales; family Erysipelotrichaceae; genus Colivicinus. The sequence continues at coordinate 4,771 of CALFPO010000001.1, forward strand.
CAAAGAAAACATTGTAGGTAAGGAATATGAAGAAGTTACTCAGTGGAGTGATGATTCATTGTATGTATATCCTGTAAATATGACTACTGAAGTATTGTATTACAATGCTGATCTGTTCAAGGAATTAGGTCTTGAAGTTCCTACTACTTGGACTGAACTTGCTGAAGTTTCAAAGACTATCTATGAAGCAAAGGGTATCCCAGGATGGGGCTCTGACTCAGAAACAGATACCATGATCGATATGCTTATCCAGGCTGGCTCTGGCTATATCAATGGCAAGACCTGCAAGAGCGAAGTTGATATCGATGTATTCAAGAACAACCTGAAATGGTACTTGACTGGCTTGAACGAAGGATACTTCAGACTTGCTGGTGCTGATCAGTACCACTCTGGACCATTCGTAAACGGTCAGGTTGCTATGTACTGTGGTTCTTCTGCAGGTGTTTCTTATGTATTCCCTAATGACAACTTCGATGTAGGCGTTGCTGCAATGCCACAGGAAGGCGGCGAAACATTCTGTCCTGCATGGGGCGGCGGTCTCGTTGTATTCAATAAGACTCCAGAAGAGAATCTTGCTTCTTATCTGTTCCTGAAGTACTTCCTGGAAGATGATGTAATTGCTAAGTGGTGCACAGTATTTGGCGCTATGCCAGCTACTAAGAGTGCTATCAACACTGATATCTACCAGACTTGGGCAAAAGAAAACAAGGTTGGTCAGGCTTTGATTCAGTCTGCTGACTATGTCAACTGGGTAAACTCAGTACCAGGTGCTGACAACTTCAGAAATGCATTTGGTTACGCAGTAGATTCATGTGCTGCTGCTTTAGCTGAATAGTTAATATTAATACTGATTACATAACCACGCACTTTTTGTGCGTGGTTATTTTTTATAAGAGACTTCAGTTTTATAAAAAATAGGAGATTTTATGAAGAAACTTTGCGTATTCATGATTGATGCCTTATGTTCAAGCGACATAGAGAAGATGAAAGAACTAAAGAATTTCTCTTATGTCATTGAGAACGGCTCATATGTAAGATCAATTGAGCCTGTATATCCTGCACTTACTTATTGCTGCCATACCTCAATAGTTACAGGCTGTTATGTCGATAGACATGGCATCTACAACAATGAATGGCAGAAACGTGGCATGTGGCACAATGAACTGTGGTTTGGAAAGAAAGAGCAGGTAAAAGTCAAGACGATACTTGATTACGCAAGAGAAAACGGATTGACGACTGCTTCCATCTTCTGGCCAGTCACAGCCGGAGCTGACTATACATACAATTGGCCGATGTATGTGCCATACCACTATGAAGGAGAGCATCCTGAAGATTGGCTGAAGGATGGCATGGCTTCCAAGAATGTCTTGGATGAATATGGATACAAATATCTGATATATCAGATGGGCGATTGGACAAACAATGAAGTGCTGACGCTTGATCTTTCCATCGATATCATAAAGGATCATGGACAGCCTGATGTCATGTTCATCAAGATGTGCGATCTCGATACAATAAGACATACTTATGGCGTATATTCTGCTGAAGCATATAAGCAGCTCAGGAAACATGACATTGAATTCGGCAAAGTTCTGGAGGCAATCAGAAGATATGGTGATTTCGACAATACGAATTTTGTGATTCTGGGCGATCATGGCCAGACCAATGTTGAAAAGACCTTGAACATGAACGTATTGCTTAAGCAAGCTGGATTCATTAGAGATGAAAACGACTGGGATTGCATAGCACATAGCTTCTGTCTTACCTGCAACATCGAATTGAGAAATCCAGATGATGAAGCAATGAAGAAGAGAGTGAAGGATTATCTGAAGACGCTTATCGATGATCCGGAAATACAGCTTGCTTACGTTTTGGATAAAGATGAAATGCTAGAGAAATATCATCTTGATGGACCATTTGATTTCGTGATTGAATCAAGAAGAGATATTGCGTTCGGATATATGGATAGCGATGAGCTATGGACACCTAATGTGCCAGGAGATCATCATAATGGCGCTGCTACGCATGGTTCTAGACCTGATAGGGTAGAGACAACCACTTTCTTGGCTTGTGGTCCTAGCGTAAAGAAAGGTGTCGTAATTGAAAAGAGAAGCATGGTTGATGAAGCAGTTACAATGGCTGCTTTTACAGGATTCGATATGCCTGATACAGATGGAAGATTGATGGAGGAAATGATATGCAAGTAAGAATCGAGAATCTGACAAAGAAGTTTGATGAGGTTACAGCCGTAAACAACGTTAGTGCTGTATTCGAAAGCGGAAATCTGGTTGCGCTTTTAGGTCCTTCAGGATGTGGAAAGACAACTATGCTCAACATGCTTTCAGGAATCATTCCAGTTACTAGCGGAAAAATTTATTTTGATGATGTCGATGTTACCAATCTATCGCCAGACAAGAGAGAAATCGGTCTTGTTTTCCAGAACTACGCTCTATATCCTCATATGACTGTACTTGAGAATATCTGTTTTCCATTGAAAATAAAGAAGGTTCCAAAGGCAGAAAGAATTGAAAAGGCAAAGAAATTTGCCAAGATGGTACATATCGATGATTATCTTGATCGTCTTCCAAAAGAGCTTTCAGGTGGTCAGCAGCAGCGTGTTGCAATCGCTAGAGCGCTTGTGAAAGATCCTAAGCTCCTTCTTCTTGATGAGCCTTTGTCAAATCTTGATGCTAAACTTCGTGTTGAGATGCGTGAGGAAATCAGAAGAATTCAGAGAGAATCAGGCGTTACAACCGTGTTTGTAACCCATGATCAGGAAGAAGCAACTTCGATTTCTGACTACATCATGCTAATGAAACTTGGCGTAGAACAGCAGTTCTCTAAGACCAAAGAGATCTACAGCAACCCAGCCAATCTGTTTGTGGCAGACTTCATAGGAAATCCTACAATCAATCAGCTGCACGGAATATTCGTGGATGGATGCTTTATTCCTGATGATTCTGATGAGAAGATCAAGCTTTATTTTGAATGTCCTGACAATACAAGAACCGTATTCGCTACAAGACCTGAAGCTGTGGTAGTAGGAAAGAGCGGATTGTTTGGATGCAATGTCATAGATACATATATCTTCGGCAAGGATACATTGTGCAATCTTTCGATTGGCAATCAGCATCTTAGAGGCTATATCGATAGCGAATCATCGCTCAATCCAGGAGATTCGGTAAAGATTTCACTTAAGGACAAAGGCGTATTCCTTTTCAATGAGGAAAGCGGAGAGAGATATTATGGCAAATAAGGCTGGCAAGAAAAAAAGAAGAGCCTATGACAAGGACGAGAAGTTTCAGCTTACTACACTTGGCAAGATGATCATCTTCCTAGGTCCTTTCATGGTTGGTCTTATCATCTTCACCATATATCCGTTCATCAATGCATGTCTGATGTCTTTCAAAGAGAACTATTCGATTCTCAAGGATACCTTTGATCAGTTTGGCATAGCAAACTACACAAAGATCTTTTCCGATAAGCAGTTCAAGATAGCCATAACAAACACAGCGAAATATGTTGCAATTGTCGTTCCGATCTCTTTGGCGCTTTCAATCGTCATCGCTGTATTGCTGAACAACACCAAGAAGTTCAAAGGCTTGCTTCAGACAGCCTATTTCTTGCCTCTAGTAACATCAACTGCCGCAATTTCATTGGTATTCAAATTCATATTCCAGAATAAGTATGGTCTTGTGAATCAGCTTCTGCTTTCGTTAGGACAGAATTCAATCAATTTCTTAGGCTCAAAATCATGGTCTAAGATCGTTCTTTATATCTTTGGCATTTGGAATTCTATGCCTCTTACGATCATTCTATTGCTTGCAGGTCTGCAGAACATAGATCCACAATACTATACTGCCGCCAAAGTTGACGGTGCTAAACCTCTTGATATTTTCTTCAATATCACAATTCCGCTGCTTGCACCAACGATATTCTTGACACTTATAATGAATTCAATTTCAGCATTCAAGGTATTTGATATGGTATTCCAGCTGATTGGCGACACCAATACCGCAAAGGCCTTGGGCTGCTACACGATAATCTACTATATCTACGCAAAGATGGGTGAATTCAAATACGGCTATGCCTCTGCAGCCGCAATGATTCTGCTTTTGATCATTTCAATATTCACTTTCTTGCAGAATGTGGTCAAGAAGAAGACCAGCTACATAGACTAGAAAGGAGCCAGACATGAGAATAAAAGACAGATTCAATGATCTTAAAAATCAATTTAAGCTTATGACTCCTGGAGAAAGAGTAGCGACCATTCTTCAGTACATATTCCTATTTATTGGTGCTTTCATCATGTTTATTCCTTTCATTTGGATGATTCTAAGCTCCTTCAAGACCGAAACTGAACTTATCTCTTTCGAGTCGCTTTTCCCTAAGAAATGGATATTTGATAATTTCTATAAGGCCTGGTCTATTGCTCCATTTGCTAGATATTTCATAAACAGTACAATCGTTACATTTGTCTGTGTGGCGTTTACGATGTTTGTGACAATTCTGGCTGCCTATGGCTTCTCCAAGCTGAAATTCAGGGGAAGAGATGCCATCTTTGAGGCTTTCTTGGCTTTCATGATGATTCCTTATGAAATGATCATGATCACAAACTATATCACCATTCAGAAGATGGGATTATATGGTACATACTGGTCGTTGATCATTCCTTTCACTTCTTCCATCTTCTATACCTATATATTGAGAAACTTCTTTAAATCAGTTCCAGATTCGCTCTATCACAGTGCCAGAATCGATGGAGCAAGCGATTGGCAATATCTATGGCAGATCATGGTTCCTATAGCTAAGCCATCTATCGTTACGATTGCCTTATTGGACGCAATTACCTGCTGGAATTCCTTTACATGGACAATGCTTATGTCTTCCAGCAACGTTGACATCAGAACTCTGCCATACGGTTTGACCATGTTCACGAATGAAGCAGGTGTCCACTACAATCTATGGATGGCTGGTGCTTCCATTGTCGTCATTCCGATGGTCATTGTCTTCTTGCTATGCAGGAAACAGATCATCACCGGCGTCTCTAAGGGAGGGCTCAAGGGTTAATGCCACTAATTGATCTCCATATACTTAATCACGCTGATTTTGGAGCCAGTTTTAGACCGGATTTTGAAGATCCAGGCTTTTCGAAATTCTATGCAGCAATCGAATCGATAAGAAAAAATGATCCAGAACATACATTGCTTCTTGATGCAGGAGACAACTTCAAATCAAAGCTTTGGGATGATGATGTCCAGAATGGCATCATTAATCTTAAGACAGATGTATATAACTACGGAAATCATGATTTCGATTGGGGAAAGGAGCATCTTGAACAGCACACTGCAAAACTTTCAGGAAAGGTTCATGTCGTATGCTCGAATGTCATAGAAAAGGAAACCGGAAATCTGGTTAAAGGCGCAGAACCCTATGTTGTTTTCGATAAAGGCGGCATAAGATATGGCGTTCTTGGACTTATCACCGAATATACCCCATATATGGTTACCGCAAAATATTTCAAGCCATATGAAGTGATCGATTCGGTTGCTCAAGCAAGAAAATATATTCCTGAAATGAGAGAGAAGGGTGCAGAAATTATTATTGTGCTAACCCATTTTCCTTTCTATTTCACTGAAGATAGCCAATCAGGAGAACTGATTGAAGTTCTTGATAAGATTGCCGATCTTAAACCTGATGTAATGATTGGCGGTCATATTCCTGGCGACTATGCAAGAGTATATAAGAATTGTGTCGTCACAAAAGGCGGCTTCGCAGGAAGAAGCCTTCTTGATGCCATACTTACTTTCGATACCGATTCAAGAAAGATCGTAAAGAGAGAAGGGAAGATCATTGATGTCTTCAATGGAGAATTCGAAATAGATCCAAAGATGGATGAATGGATGCATTCCGTTATTGATAGGTATGAATACTATTTCAATGATGTTATTGCTGAAGCGAAGGAAGATATCGTTGCGAGGCTGGATTTTGAGTCTCCATTGGGCAACCTTCAGGCCGATATTCTCATGGATAGATATCACACCGATTTTGTCTATTTCAACAATACATCCATGGGCCATCTCATCAATAAAGGGCCTCTTACGAGAGTCGATGCCGAGAATATAACTGGATTCGATGATCCGATATATATGGGAAAATATTCAGGAAAACAGATCTTGGATCTATTCGAAAGGGTTCATGATCCTGATGTTTTTGGAAATAACGGCAATATCTCCTTTGCTGGATTGATCGTCAAGATGGATCATACCAAAACAAAAGGAAATAAGGTCGTATACATCAAGACAAGCGATGGTCAAGATATAGATCTTAACAAGGAATATACAGTCGCTACAAGCGAATATATGGCTTTCGGAGGAAATGGAACATATCCTATCGCAAATCAGATAGAATGGTCAGAAACAGGCGATACAATGTATAAGATAATTACCGATTTTCTAATCAAGAAAAAGGAGATCTATGCTCCAGAACTTGGAAGATATCCATTCATTGGAAAGCCAGAAAACGATAACAGTCCATATTAGATGCATTAAGGCGGTCATACCGCCTTTTGTGTTAGTATTTAGTCATGAACAGATTAAAGGAAATAGATGAATACATCGAAAAATGTCGAGAAATAGAGATTGAAGCGTGTCAGGAATTAAGAAATGAGCTATATAAAAGACTTTTCAATGAAGATGGAAGTTCTAGATATGACATGGAAATAACAGTATCCGATGTCGTTAAAGGGCTTAATTTCGTGGATGGATCCAGAAATGATTTCAGAATCTACGTATGGCTGATAATTCATTTTGAAGATAGGGAATACTGGATAACCACATTCATGAACGATCTGGATGAACTTACAGGCAATCCTCATACGCAGATCGGAAGAATACAGTTCTGGAAGAATCTGACAAGACCAAGACCCGAAAACAAGTGGTGCTATACGCCATCTACGCTGTTGGAGAATGGCAAATGGATGCTGAATCCTGAAAAGTCATTTGATCCTAACATCAAGATATATGATGACGATTACGATTGCGTTAAAGTGATCGATCTATTCATAGATTTTCTTGAAGACAATGGTGAAGATATCAAATAAAAGATAATGCGTTGGCATTATCTTTCTTTAAGTTCACCATTATCTAGCGTATATTCCATTCCTTCAACAGGGAAGAATTGAATGCTTCGGCAAGGATTCAGATTCTCTGGATGCTTGCTATGGACAGCGACTACAGTCTTGGCGTTTATCGTATCAACTACATATGCAAGATGATTTGGATATGCATGAGAGAAGGAATATAGATTGATGTATGTCTTGAACTCCCATTTCAGCTTATTTACGAAATTGAGCATTACCTTATAGTCTTTGGTTCCTTCAACTAATGGTTCACCCATAAGATGGAAATATTTGCCATCTATTCCGTCATATTCAATCAGGTCGAGAATGCGCTTATAAGAGTTCTGAATAAGATATTTATGTGGCTCATTTTTGATATCATCATAAGATACTTGCTTACAAGCTTTAGTTAATTCATCAAAACAAGGCTTTTTTAGGTCCATAGGACGATAAATAACACTTGGAGCAATACCTGTAAGCTTGTATAGGATATTTGCATAATATGGCTCAAAAACAGCCTCCCTATTGAGCGATACAGCACATCCATAGATGTTCTTAAGCATGCTGATATCTCTAGGGAACATATTTATGACTCCCAAACCATCAAATCCATCTAATGAACTTATGATATCATCATAAAGATCCTGTTCAGTCACGTAGCCAGGAAGAATATCTTTGTTAGGACTCAAATAGCGATCTTTCAGTTCTTCCTTATAGATGAATTCGCTAGGGGAAGTGGTAGTAGAATCAACTATCAATAGATCAATATTTTCATCTTTGAATCTTTCGATTTCCTTATAGGCTTTTTCGTTGTTTACGCCATGGTATCTGATATCGCCAGAATATATGATTCTGGCATCTTCAGTTTCAATCAGGAATGATGCACTTCCAATGCATGTATGGTCAGAAAAGAACGGCGTAATCTTGATTGAACCGATATTGAATGATTCATCATACCTGAAAGGGGAATAGCTTCTGTAATTGCCATTTTCCTCCATCTCATCGATGATCTGATTTAACTTCAGCCCGTCTTCATGAATATAGACTGGAACATCCGGATGAACTTTGTCTATTTCAGACATATGATCTAAATGAAGATGGCATACAAGGATGCCGGTATTGTAGTCACTCTGTTCATATGGAATGACATCAAGTTCATATATATCTTTCTGAGGATATATTCCATCGATCTTACAGGCTTTGCCTAGAACTATAGCATCGTAGATTCGATGCTTATTTCGTTTTAGGATAGTTCCGTCATAAACATCAGTAAATGGCTCAAATGGAGCACCAAAATCGAATATGACACGGTCTTTGCCGCAGCTTACCATTATGCAGATACCCATTCCATGGCATCCACGATAGAATGTAACGTTAGTCTTGCTCATAATCAGTCACCTCTAGAGTGTTATTATCTCTGTCATAGATATAGGTCTTATTAAGTTCAAGATAGAATTTTGGCTTTCTGATATTGTGATAGATGAATTTGCGGTTTGCGGTATGTACGGGAGCATAAAGGGAAGCGTTGACTTCTTCAAGATACTGCAGAACTTGTTGTTTGCATGCATGGCTTGAGAAGAAAGAGCCATCCTCATATTGTCCTATCTTCTTGAATTCAATATTGAATCTATCCAAAATCTTAAGCATATTCTGATATTTTGGATCAAATTCGCCAATCGGAGTACCGGAAATATGAATATAAAGCGTATTCATATCTCTATAATTCATCAGTTCAAGCATATTCTGATAGGTATTCTGAAGCATATACTTATGCTTGTCTCTGATGATTTCTTCAGAAGCAATGACGTTGTTGCAGGCGATGATATCATTAAGATATTCTGGCTTCTTGAAATATGTATCAGGGATGCAGATGTTTACTGGCTTATTGAAGAACTTGTTGATGATATGAGCGCTTTCAGGCTCAAAAACAAGGGTTCTGTTGCACTCTTCAGCAACTTTTTCAAGCATCATGACATCAGACATCTCGCGTTCATAATGATTGAATACTACAAGATCTGAATGCCTATTTACTGTTTCAATGAATCTATCTACATATTCGTCATAGCTTAGAAGCTTATCAACATGCCAAGAAGGGGAGATATCACATATTTCTTCGCCACCCCAGAATGTCGTTCCTTCATGAACCAGAATATCTACGCCTTTCTCATTAATGTAAGCAATCTCTTTCTTGATATTGTCAAAATACTTGCCATAGACAAAAATATCGCCAGTATAATGAATCTTCAGATCAGGAGTCTCAATATAGAACGAAAGATCTTGATATGAATCATCATTCAGAACGAATCTATGGACATGTATGTTGCCGATATATGTATCTTCTTGCATATCAAGGTAATCTTCTCCTCGATATGTATCGACTCCTAAACCTACATCTTCCAATGCGGATTCTATTATCTGCGCATTTCTGGTGAGATAAACAGGGATACTCTTATCTATCAAGCCCATCATTCTCATGTGATCCAGATGTAGATGGCTTATGAAAAAAGCCTGTTTTCCATCATATTGATCAGCAGGGGATAGATGAAATTTTTCATTAAGAAGATCTGAACAATATATACCATCAATCTTTGGTATCTCTTCAGTCCAAATATAGTCGTTTATGAGGTTATCTTTCTTTAAAACTGAACCGTCAAATATATCAAAAGATGGGTTAAAGGCCGTTCCGGCTTCAAAAAAAGCACGGTCTTTACCATATTTGACCTCCATAATGACGGCTCCTATGGTATCTAAACCAGTATAGAATCTAATTTTCGTCTGCATGCCTTAATTCTACACCAAATATGTTCAAAAATGGCTTAAAATAAGGCATATTTAATATAATTAACATACGTTTACTATATGAAGATTTATTAATTAAATAAAATGAACATATATTCATTATTTATAATTCAGTAATTATAATCGCCATTTATCATGCTTTGATAGGGGGGAATTTATCTAATTTTACAGGCGAAAGATTCATGATCATTTCTTATGTATTAATTAATGATTAAATTGTTATTTATTTCTAATTCAAGAATGCATTTTCTTAATAATATATTAATTACTATTGATAATGAATATTTGATTCATGAATGATCAGTTTAAAGTAGAAATGTCTTCATTTCATAATATCTATAAATATCTGCTTATATACAATATACTTCGCATAATGTATGTTATGCGACTATTTAATATATAGAGCAAGAAATCTAAATAGGTCCATAATTATTTAATCAATAAATATTAAAATAGTGGCAACCAATGTTACCACTTATTACTTAAAGACTCACATGTACTAAAACATGTTTAATAATTTTTGGTGTTGTTCTTATAGTTTTAATTGAAGACAAATTCGTTGAAATAAATTTGATGTTTTTTATGACTATTATTGCATAGCTTCTAGACCACCGCCATGTTCTTTATAGCATTCATAAATCTCTCTAGCTCTCATTGTTTTAGAAGGTCTCACATCTTCGCGCATACCTGCACGAGCAACTTCGCCTGTTATTTTGTAATCATCACTATTTGTATCAACATCAGTATAGATAAAAAACATTTCTGTTTTTGTGTTAGATAAATAAACCCAGTCGCCTCTACGGAATGAATATTTATATCCATTTTCGCCTACCCCGCCAGTAACAAGCTTTAATTCTTCGTCTGTTAACTCTTTTAGCTTTTTGTTTAATATTTCATATTCTTCTTTAAGTTCTCTTAATTCTTCTTGTGTTTTCATTTTTATACCTCTCTATGCTATCTTTGGTGCTGCCCACCATTCTCAAGTAATTCTGCTGTTTCAAGTGTTTCTGACCATGGACTAGTAATGCCGCCAGTTACTTGTTTTAATTCATCATCTGATAGTTCTTTTAGCTTTTCATTTAATGATTTATATTCTATCTTTAATTCATCTAATTCTTCTTTTGTTTTCATATTATTTATACCTCCTGCTTCTTCCTTTATTCTACTAAATAATTCTTTATTTATATATACGAATATTTTCTATAAAAGTATACAAACTTTGGTTATATTTTTAATCAAAAAGATATATATATTCTTTTGAAACATGACTATTTAAAAAGACAATTCATTTATTTGAACTGTCTCATATTCTAAAATATATCGTTTTATTATTAATTAGTCTTCACTACTTTTAATTTCTATATATGCATCGACTAAACGTTTTTCTTCTGGTGTTAA
>CALFPO010000002.1 GCA_937919165.1 uncultured Bacillota bacterium
TCACAGGGCTTCATACCTGTTTTTTAAACCTGTCTACTTTCGTTTGACAAGTTCATAACGATGAGCTTTTTTATTGAAACAGGTGTGAATACATCACCTCAGGCTTATCGATGAAATCCTTGGTGATGCGGTAATGTTCGGTGTCGGCATATTCAGTCCTACGTATTCCGTTCTCGTTCAGTTCGTATATCATTGCCCCGGGATAGGACATCAGGATAGGCGAATGGGTCGCAATGATAAATTGCGAATCCTTGTCGATCAGATCTTTGATGAGACATAATAGCTGCATAAGACGGCTGGGCGACAAGGCTGCCTCAGGCTCATCCAATATATAGAGCCCCTTGCCGGAGAACCTGTTCTTGACCAACGCAAGAAAACTTTCGCCATGCGACTGCTCATGAAGCGAGATGCCGCCATAGCTGTCGATAAGTCTTCTGTTTCCCGGACTTTCCTTGTCCATCCTGTCGATATCTGATGCCAGATTATAGAAACTCTCGGCTCTAAGGAAGAAGCCATCATGATAGTAGCTGTTGCGGACAATCGTCATGTATTTATAAAGATCGGAATGGGAATTGCTGGTTGCGAAACTGAAGTTTTTTGTCCCGCCTTCTGGATTGAAGCCGGCAGCAATCGCAAGAGCTTCGATGATTGTTGACTTGCCCGTGCCGTTTTCGCCGATCAGGAAGGTAATGGAACTTCTAAGGTCAAGCGACCTTTTTTTCATTTCCGCAATAGCGGCTATATCGTTGAGATAGCTTTCTTCGGGAATGGCCTTTTCGATCCGTGCTTCGCTGATGTAGTATCTTTCCAGCATCATTGAACCCTCACTTCCAGATGATCAAGCTCATCCTGGTTGATGTTGAGGATATCGCCGTAGAGAATGATGGAATTGTTGTGGCCATGGACAGTCTTTTCGATGACGCAGGCACTGCCGTTTCTTTCGACCATGATGCCGTCAAGATTGCGGCAGTTGTCGCTAATGCTTTCGCTGAGCACTACATCATCGATCATATATGATGAAAAATCGTTGTCTTTCAGATATAGCGACAGATATTTGACTACAGCCTTGTCCGATCCTATCTGCTTGTTCTTGCGGTTTATGACATCGATGGTACCGAAATGCCTGCCCCAGAAATTGACCTCAAGTTCTTCAAGTTCTTCCTTGGCTTCAAGCGTATCCTTGCATTCAACATCGAAGGCAAGACGCAGCATCTCTAGATCGTCATAGCCCACAGCCAAAGAATAGCTGCCGAAACCAAGGACATAGTAGTCATCCCTCTTATTCATGCAGCCACTAAGCAACATAAGCATAAGCAATGCACATAATAGCTTTTTCATTACTTTCTTATTGTACAATACAAATATGGACAAGATTATCTTCTTCGATTTCGACGATACCCTATATTCCCACAAGCTGGGATGCATACCTGAAAGCACCATCGAAGCCATCAGAAAGCTTGATGAAAACGGCATCATAACCTATCTGTGTACCGGCAGATCCATATTTGAGCTGGAACAGTTCGATCTTGATGCGATACCTTTCACCGGCATGATCGCTTCCAATGGCCAAAGTGCCTACAACAGAAAGAAAGAGATCGTCTATGAGAATCCTTTCGATGATGCACTCAAGGAAAGAATCCTGAAGATGTTCAATGAGAGAAAGATTGCGCTCTATCTGCTCTCTGACCACAATGTCTTCATCAACTTCTATGATGACTTCATCGTCGATCTCCAGAATTCGGTCAAATCGCCGATGCCTGAGCTCAAGGAATATGAAGGCGAAAAGATCTATCTGGCATCATGCTTCTACCATGACGAGAAAGAAAAAGAGGTCATCAAGGAGCTTAGCGATGTCGGAGAGATTACCTTCTGGTGGGTAGGCGGCGGATGCGATGTCGTAAAGAAAGGCTCATCAAAGGCAAGCGGCATCAAGGCCATTCTTGACTATCATCATATCTCTCCAGATGATGCGATCTGCTTTGGCGATGGAGAGAATGACATCGATATGCTGAAATACTGTGGATTAGGAATCGCCATGGGCAATGCCGATGATGCGGTCAAGAAAGCAGCCGACTATGTTGCTGACGACATCGTAGATGATGGCATATCCAAAGCGCTTAAGCATTTTGGGCTTATATAGAAATGCTATAATATATAAAAATAAAGGAGATGAAACATGTCTACGAAATTATCTGATGACCAGCTTAAGACCATTGGTGGCGCTGGCGAATTCACTCTATACGACTTCACTTTCAACGACGGGACAAAGGTCAAAGAGGTGCTGAACAAATTCCCATGGCTCGCAAATCTCAATAGCAACCTCCAGCTTGCTGCCAACCTAGGCTTCACTGTCGGTGCAGTCAAGCAATTCACAGGCATGACCGATCAGGACATAAATGATCTGATCGAAAAAGGCAAGGAGATGTACAATCCTGACGGAACCGTCAGAGCCTAATTAAACAAAGATGCATAGGATCAAATCCTATGCATCTTTTATTCTCCAATTGTCTTTGATGCAATGATGTCGCTTCCAAGCCCCAGGATATTCTCAACAATCACATCGTTCCTCTTTATTGGCGCAATGACCTTCACATCCTTCAGATATCTCATGACATCCATGATCCTGTCCTTAGGGATAGGAACAGAGGTCATGACCGGAAGTCTTGCATATGTATCGGAATCGATAGGCAAAGTTGTCGTCACCGTCCTCAAAGGATTGGTCATCTCGTTGATGGCGTAGTCCTTGCCTCTTGGACAGAAATTGCCTGTTACCACCACTTCGTCATCTATCTTTTCGACTGTCAGATGGCATCCGCGTGGACAGTTTATGCATACAAGCTTCATTCGACTACCTCCCAATGCAGAACGCCATCAAGATTTTCCAGTTCTTCCTTCTTCAGAGCTATCTTCTGCATCTCGCTTGGCACAATGCCAGGCTTCATGAAGTTCCTGTCTATGCCTTCTCCATAGACATGGATCTTGGATTGGCCATAGACACGATTAACCCTGAACGAGAATTCCAGATCCTTGCCCTTATGGAAGGATTGCGGAACCATATATGAAACACCATTTCCAAGATTGTTGACGACTGCTTCGCCAACATCTTTTCTATTCAATACATAATCAGCACATGACTTGCCACATTTTCTGGCCTCAGCTGAAACGTAGTCCACCAGATCATGGACATGCAGTGCATTGCCGCATGCGAAGATGCCATCGACCGAAGTCATGTAGGTGTCATCGACGACAGCGCCTTTTGTGCGTGGGTCAAACCTTACGCCCATATCTTCCACCAAAGTATTCTCTGGAATAAGTCCGATCGACAGAAGCAGACAGTCGCATTCTATCTCCTGTCCTGTGCCAGGTATGGTTCTGAGCTTTTCATCAACCTCAACCAAGGTGATGCTTTCAAGACGGCTCTTGCCATGGATGGCCTCTACTGTATGCGAAAGATAAAGCGGAATATCGAAGTCCTCCAGACATTGCTTGATGTTTCTGGCAAGTCCATTGGAATACGGCTGGATCTCCGCAACGCCGATTACCTTGGCGCCTTCCAGTGTCATTCTTCTGGCCATGATCAGCCCAATATCGCCTGATCCCAGAATGAAGACACGCTTACCGACCAGGAAACCTTCCTTGTTGAGATAGCGCTGAGCGGTTCCGGCTGTATATACGCCCTCGCAGCGATCGCCTCTTAGTCCGATCGCTCCGCCAGGTCTTTCTCTTGAACCGGTTGCCAGAACTATCGCCTCGGCTTCAATCTTTCTTAAGCCATCCTTATTCTGGATCGTCACAATATGTCCATCGATATTGGTTACGGCACTTTCATACATGAATCTTATCGACTCATTGTCTTTGATCAGTTCATAGTACTTTTCGGCATATGATGGTCCTGACAGCTCTTCGTTGAACGTATGCAGGCCAAAGCCATTATGGATGCATTGCTGAAGAATGCCGCCATATTCAAAGTCACGTTCAATGACCAGGATATCCTTCAATCCACCTTCATATGCACCCAAGGCACAGGCAATGCCGGCACTGCCTCCGCCGATGATGACCAATTCATGTCTTTCCATCAGAGGTCCTCCTTGGCATATGACATAAGAAGCTTGGAGCCTTCATCATCAAGCCTTACATCTTCAAGAGAAAGGCTCAGTTCCTTGCGCAGAATCTTCACAACTTCAGGCTCACAGAAGCCGCCTTGGCATCTGCCCATTCCTGGACGACATCTCATCTTGACGCCTCTGATGGTGGTTGCTCCACATTGACGATGGATGACATCCTTGATCTCACCCAAAGATATCTTCTCGCAACGGCATACCAGAACACCAAAGTCCGGATCCTTCTTTATCAGCTCGTTCTTCTCTTCATCGCTAAGCTCATTCATCTTCACGAAAGGAAGCCTATGATTATACTCATCCTTCACTTCCGCATTGAACTTAGGCATTATGATATTCTCTACCACATCCTTGGCAATTGCAGGCGAAGCGCTCAAGCCTGGCGATTCGATGCCAGCCACATGGATGAAGTTCTCTATCTGATCATCTTCCTGGATATAGAAATCGTTGAGATCGATATGCGGTCTTAAGCCCGCAAAAGTATGGATCATCTTGTTGTAAGGGATGTTCTTGATGGTCTTGACGATGTTTTCCTTGACATAGTCAAGTCCAGCACCCGTAGAGACATCGTTCTTGTCCTCATAATAATCCGAGTTTGGTCCAAGCAATACATTGCCATGGATAGTCGGAACAGCCAATACACCTTTTCCTTTGGAACTAGGGATTGGATAGATGACTCTTGATACCAGCATATCTCCTGTATGGTCAAGGATGAAATACTCGCCTTTTCTTGCCTCAACCTTATATGGCGATTCCCTAAGCATATTTGTTATATCGTCACAATGGCATCCGGCACAGTTTACCACTACCTTGCCTCTTATCTCGTTATTCACAAGGAAGCAATCTTCTTCTTTCTGAATGCTGGTGACTTCATATCCAAGCTTCAGCTCAACACCATTCAGCATACTTTCTTCCATGGCGGCAATGGTGACTTCCCAAGGAGTGATTATGCCAGTGGTCGGAAGCGATAGAGCCTTCGTGACAATATCGGATAGATTAGGTTCCAGTTCTCTGGCCTTGTCTCCATCCAAAACCTCAAACGGCACATCCCTTTCCTCGCATTGCCTGATGAGCACTTCAAGCTTATCTTCCTCTTCTTTGTCTGTCGCCACCACAAAAGCGCCTATCTGCTTATAGGCAACCTGCAGCTGCTTGCACAGATCAGGAAACATGCGATTTCCCAACAGATTATAGTGGCACTTCAGGCTTCCGCTTTTTGGGTCATGTCCAGAATGGACCATCGCGCTGTTGGCACCTGTGGAACCTTCTGCCACATCGCTTCTTTTCTCCAGAACCAGAACCTTAACATTATATTTGCTCAGGCCATGTGCAATCAGAGCACCCGTAATTCCTGAACCTATGATTATTATGTCGTACATATCTTTATTATAGCCCAAAATGCTTGGCTTGCTGATAAGGGATGACATCAAAAAGGAACACCGTATGATGTTCCTTCAGTATGATCATACATAGCGGCTTATAGCCTTGAAGAGGTGAGTCACATCGATTGGCTTTTCGATATGGTCATCCATTCCTGCCTCTAGCGACTTCTGTTTGTCTTCAGCGAAAGCATTGGCGGATAAGGCAATGATCGGTATATGTCTATTCGGATACATTTTCCTGATTTCCTTGGTTGCATCATATCCGTTCATATACGGCATCTGGATATCCATCAGGATGAAGTCCACATAATCGGCACCCATCTTTCTCATGCGATCTACCGCAACTGTTCCATCTTCAGCTGTCTCAACAATGAGGCCAGCATCCTCATGGAGGATATCTACCGCAATCTCACGGTTCAGTTCATTGTCTTCCACAAGCAGCACTCTCTTGCCTTTCAGACGTGCAAAGAGATCGTCCTTATTCAATGATATATTCAAGTCATGATCGTTTGCCTCACGGATAGTCAACGGCAATACAACCTTGAAGGTAGTTCCTTCATTCAGAGCGCTTTCACATTCAAGTGTTCCGCCCATGATATCCACGAAAGCCTTCGTGACTGAAAGGCCCAATCCTGTGCCCTGAATTCCGCTTGTCGTGGTATTGACCTCGCGTGCGAATTCCTCGAACATATGCTTCTGGAACTCATTGCTCATTCCCATGCCGTTATCGGCAACCGTAATCTCATAGTATCTGGTATCGCCCTCTTCACGCTCAAGCTGAGTGGTGCTCATCTTGACCCAGCCTCCGGCTTGGGTATACTTGATCGCATTGGTGCCAAGATTCAGCAGTATGCGGTTGAATCGTGTCTTGTCCACAAGGACAAAAGGATCCCTGATGTTCTTGACCTCAAATGAAAGATCGACTTCCTTTGCCTTGGCCAGTTCACTCATGACGGAATCGATATGCGCATAAGGCTTGCTGATGTCCCCTTCCTCAAGCACAAGCTCCAGCTTGCCGCTTTCGATCCTGCTCATCTCCAGAACATCGTTTATCAGCGCAAGCAGCAGTTCGCTTGACTTCTGTGTCTTATCCAGACTATCTAGCACCTTGTCCTTGTCGTCGATATTCTTGATAGCCATGTTGGTGAAACCGACAATGGCATTCATCGGTGTGCGTATGTCATGAGACATATTGAAAAGGAAGGATGTCTTCGATCTGTTGGCAGCCTCAGCCTTCTCCTTGGCTTCCTCAAGTCTCGCATGCTGTTCCTCTTCGACCTTAAGCCTTTCAAGTGCTCTTTCGGCCTCGATAGTCTTGTCCAGAGACCTCTTCCTGACAATGAATTCTATCACAAGCGAAGCCATCAGAATCAGACTCGCAACAACAAACAGCACTCTTCTTAACGAATTGGTTTCGATGCTCACCAGATTGTTGTCGATAGCCGAAACAACGTACCATCCAGTATCGCTCAATTCCTGCAGATAGAAGGTTCTCTCTGTTCCGTCGTAATCGACAATCGAAAGACCAGGTTCGTTCTTGTCCAAAGCATCCTTCAGCAGATCATAATTCTCTACGCCGCATTCATCGATGACTGGCGGTTCATCCTCATAGTCGAAACTGTCGGAAGGGTGGAAAATGGTTCTGAACTCTGAATCCACAAGAAAGCCATAGCAGTTGCTAGGCATCATTTCGCCGTTGATGAGATCGCCTAAAGATGTTATGAACATATCCATGCATAATGTGCCAGCAATCTCGCCGTCAATCATGACGCGATTCGAGATCGTCACAACCACTTCATGAGTATCCGTATCAAGGTATGCCGAAGACACGATGGTATGGTCGGAATTGACCGCATTCACATACCATGGCCTAAGATTGTAGTTTATATCCGGATGTTCAACGGTATTGTCGAAGTCGGTACCGCAGAGCATCACATTGTCGGGATACATGAAATAGATGTCATAGACATATTCATGTTCAGACTGGGCAAGCAGATTCACAAGATACTGCTTGATGGCCTTGCGGTCCTCTACGCCTATCTGCTCAAGTGCAAAGACATTGTTGTTGAGGACGGCAACCTGTTCAGTATACCAGCTTGATACACGAAGACTATTCTCCTCGGTAACCAGACGATAGTAGTCCGTAGAGATCTTTTCTACCTTGCGTGAAGCTATGAGGTATGAGGCCTCCGCCATAATGAACATGCAGATCGAAGTAACGATAAGCATGCTGGCTAAGGAACGCATCAAAGAATCATTTCTGTTATTCTCTTTCATATGATAATAATCTGTTCGTTTATTCTGAACTTATTCTTATGATACTATTTTTCGTTCATATAAGACAATGGCATAAAAAAGAGCCTGCATCAGGCTCTCTTATGCTGATTATTCGTCGACTTCCTTGACACTGTAATTCAGGCGATATTTGTTACTAGGGAACTTCTTGTAGAACTTGGTGGTAATTCTTGATACGACCAGGAAGGCGTTGTCGATCTCGTTGCATACAAGCAGCACCGCCAGCTGTGACTTGTTGACCTTGGTCAGGATATCGTTTGATCTTACCGACTCTTCCACAATCTTCTTCAGACGATTGAAGACCCTTATCTTCTCATCTATCTCGACTGCCTTATCAAGGGTAAACAGCGCAAGGAAGGTTTTCTTACCTTCACGTTTGGCGTTCTTGACGGTTATCTCATAAAGGTGCTTGAACATCTCATAGTTGCAGTAGAAACCGCCATTGTCCTTGAAGTTCTGTTCAACATCAGCCACGACACTGTCGATCTCCTGCTTCTCATCAGCTTCGCTGTCATTCTCTTCCTTGATGATGTCGTAGAGCTTGATGAATTGAGGAGAGAGTCCCATACCCAGCTCAGAGAAGAACTTCTCATAGATCTCATCATAGTATTTGAGGGCACGATGGTAATCCTTCATCTCGATCATGCCTTTGATGTAGTAGTAATGCAGGCCTTCATAGAATGGTTCCAGCATGATGGCATCATAGTTGAGCTTCATCATCTTCTGGTACTCGCCAGTGCCTATCAGATACTTCGACATCAGGACGATCGTATTCGAGAAGTATGAGCTATATGATTCAGCTTCGAGCGTAAGCGCAAGCGGACAGTTGTTGGTAAGGAAGAAACGTCCTGTATACAGAGAGACAACCTTTTCAGCCTTCTTGTAGTCGGCTTGGGAGTTGATGCCATTGACAGCATACTCCTTGAAGAAGTCTCCCAACCTGAAGCAATCGATGTCATAGTCGTATTCATCATTCAGCATATATCCATCGTCGCTTGTGATGATGAGATTCAGATCCTTCAAGGCTTCAAAATCGCTTAAGGTCTTGCGCAGCCTGAATACCGTATACTTGATGACCTCACTGGTATCGGTGCTTTCAGGCCAAAGCACTTCGGCAATTTCTTCCTGCGATACCTGATGGCCCTTATTGATGATGAGGTACTCGAAAAGATTGATCAGCTTCTTTCCGACACCATGAGAAAGATCTGCTTCCTTGCCTTCATAAATGACCTTGAGATTCTTGAACAGTGTGATTTCAATGGTCTTCTTCATTTACTTGCTCACTCTCCTCATAAATGCATCATGATGTATGCAGTGCGTTAATGCCGTATCTAACGTAATGATATTCTTCGTATATAGATCGTACAGGGAATCATCCATCGTAAACATGCCTTCATTGCGACATGATACCATCGTGTTCTCCAGAAGATGAAGCTTGTTTTCTCTGATCTGGGAACGGATGGCGGTATTGGCCTTCATGACCTCGAATACCGGAATGACTCCGCCGTCGATTGTAGGCACAAGCTGCTCGGATACGATGGCACTGATGGTCTGCGACAGCTGCATGCGGATCTGTTCGCGATTCTCGGCAAAAGAGTCGATGATGCGGTCGATGGTATTGGCTGCGCCAACCGTATGCAATGTCGAAAGGATGAGGTGTCCTGTCTCAGCAGCTGTGATGGCTGTTGCGATTGTTTCAGGGTCTCTCATCTCTCCAAGCAGAATGACTTCAGGCGTCTCACGCAATGCTGCACGCAAGGCATGAAGATAGTCTTGGGTATCATGGTATATCTCACGCTGAGATACGATAGATTTCTTATGCGGATGCAGGAATTCGATTGGATCTTCCAAGGTCACGATATGAGCGCTGCGACTTTCATTGATCTTGTCGATGATGCAGGCAAGGGTTGTGGACTTGCCGTTTCCGGCAGGACCGGAAACGATGATCATGCCCTTATTTGTCTTATGCAGATCGATGACTTCTTCAGGAATCCTTCTTTCCCTGTAGTCAGGAATGCCGAAGCGTACGACACGAAGGACGGCCGCCAAGGAATTCCTCTGACGGAAGGCATTGACTCTGAATCTGCCGACGCCTCTTAAAGAGAACGAATAGTCATCATCGCCGGTTCTGACAAACTCATCAAAGCTTGAGATGTTGGCCATCTCATACAGCTGTCTGATTATTGTTTCGCAATCATCAGGCTTCAGGAAATCCTCCTCCTGCTTGACGATGGCACCATTGATCATGAAAGCATATGGGCTGCCAGCCACAAAGAAAATATCCGAAGCATCCAAATCAACAGCCTTCTTCAATATATCGCTTACATCGTAGCCCATGCTCAATCCTCCTTGTCCATTAGTCTATATTCGGCCACTTTGCCGTCTTCGACAACAAAAAATAGCTCATGTATCTGATTTATATCTATTATAGACTTCTCATCGATGATTTTGCTATCAGTAAAAATTCTAGCCTTGGCTTTCGCATCCGCAAGGTAGTAGCTTTTCGCGTATTCGATTTCCCTATCGACAATCTTGGAATTGCTTTCTTCCTGCAGATAGGCAAGCACCGAAAGGATCGTCATGCCCAATACCACGAATATCACCAGCAGGCTAGGAATGCCCAAACCCATCGTCATATGGCTGTCCCTTCTATTCATGATCGCCTCCATAGAACTCTATGTCCACGAGCTCCTCATCGCCATAGATTGCGATGATCTCATAGTGATCGAATCCTTCATCGTTTTCTCTTATCTCGTACTCAATATCACCAATCGCAAACGACTCGATCTTTATGTCTCCAGTCTCGATGTATTCTGTGCACTTCTCCAGAGCCTCTCTCTTGAGATTAGATATTCTGTTCTTATGGAATGAGGAAACAAAGATGCTGATGCAGACGCTGCTGCAGATCGCAAAGACCATGATGACGATCGCATATTCCGTCAGGAACGAGAAAGAATGACGCCTATTCATCATCAGTCCTCCTTGAGAACACCAATCTCTTTTCTATGCCTTTGACGCTGTAGGATATCTTTATCGTTCTTCCGTCATCATCGACAGAAAAGCCATCCATCACAAAGATCCTGTCTCCTGCCGACCTGTCGATATCGCTGCCGATAAGGGAAGTAAGTTCATACAGATAGCCATCCATAAGATAGATATGAGTCTCGCTTTTCTCTTCAACGACAATAAGCTCATCTTGTTCGCAAGATATGCTTTTGCCTCTGCGCATCTTGTTCATAAGATATGAATATGGGATATGGGCATCTTCGGATAGCTGATTCTCATCATTCATCGTCTTATATCCGCTTGCCTCATAGAAAAGCACCATAAAACTGCATATTGCCAGAAGCAATATCAATGTAAGCGATAGAAGGATGTCCGATGTTCTGCCGTTTCTCATCTGTTACCTTTCAGAAATACCTTGTACTCAGGCATGATGTTGCCGCCAAGATAGCGGAAATGCACCTGGTATAGTTCATCATTGAAGTAAAGGCCATAGTTCTCCTTCAGGTATTCGATATCCTCTGGATATGAACCCTCAATGGCATAGCATGCCATCACTGTCTTCCTGATGCTTTCTTCAACCCTGAGATAATCCTGATCGTCTTCGGTCTTCTCGAGGTTGCTGAAGCCCAGGAATAGGCATCCTATCAGCAAGCAGAACACCAGCAATGTAAGAAATATGTTTCTCTTCATTAAGCCAATGATCCCATTATGCCCACTAGAGGCAACATTATTGAAACAAGCACTACGCCTATCACAAACGAAAGTATCGCAACTATTACAGGTTCAATGATATTGAGGAACTTGTCGGTCTTCTCTTCGACCTCCTCTTCATATATGGCGGTAAGCTGCTTGAAGGTCTCTTCATCTCTGCCGGCCTTCATGCCGATGCTGAAGATGCCTCCGGCCTTTCCTGAATATATCTTCTGTCTGATCACCTCATCGACAAAGGTGTTGCCCCCATCGATGCCTTTTTTGATTTCTTCGATCTTGGCATTCAGATGATCATCGCCCAAACCGCTCAGATAGCTGACAGCCGACTCCAATGGATAGCCGCTAGAGACAAAAAGCGACAAGGCATAGGTGAATCTGGCGATAGAGCTTGTCTCATAGAGCTTTCTTGAAAGCGGAAACTTCTCCAGTATCCTGGAATTGATTGAAGTATTGCCGCTTATCTTTATGTAGATGAAGTAGATGATCGAAAGCAGCGATACAATAGCCAAAGCCGCAAAGCAGAAAATCAGCAGCACTCTTGAGAATCTGTTCAGCAAGGCTGAGACTCCATTGAAGCTGAGGCCCATCTTTTTCATGACATTCTCGAAGATCGGAAGGATCTTGAAAAGCAGCACCGCCATCAAGGCGCACATCATCCACATCAGCACAATCGGATAGGTTATGGCTTCCCTGACCTTGCGCTCCAGCTTATCTTCTCTTTCATAGTAGAGCTTCAGCTCTCTGCAGACGACATCAAGCTTGCCGTTGAGCTCGCCGACTTCAACCATAACTCTGAAATAGTTGTCGAAAAGATCGCAGTCCTTGAGTGCTCCGGTCAATGAAATATTATAGTCAATCTTCCCCTTGATGAATTTGGCTGCATCTGCAATCCTGCCGCTCTGGTTCTCCGCAATAAGTTCCAGACCTTCAAGCACATTCATGCCCGAAGAAAGGACTGTCTCAAGTTCCGATGCGAATATCGCTTTCTCTTTGTTTGTCAGCTTTTCCATAAGATCCTCCTAATAACGATAGACCTCGTCATAGTTGCCTTCATAGTCCTGCCCGCTATCCGCAAATGTCGGATCGATAGTCGACCAGTCTTGGCCATTGAAGAAGAATTTAGGATTTATCCATCCTTCATTCTCCAGATATATCTCACACCAGGCATGATATTCGATGTCGGTGTAGCCTACAATCACTCTTGCCGGAATATGCTGGATACGGCATAGCGCCGCCAGCAATGAGGCATAGTCGAAACATATACCCTTGCCTCTTTCGATGGAATCTTCGATATCCGGCAAGGTATAGATATCGGCAACATTCTTGGCCTTCTCATTGTCGTAATCCAAGGCCTTCAGCACATAGCGATATAGATCATATACTCTCTTCAGGTCGTTATCATCATCCTTGACCTTGTCGAAGGATATGTCGATGACCATATCGCTATTGTCATAATCGACAACCTGATTCGGATAGAGGTAGACAGACATCTCATCAGCAAAAGAAACATTGATCTCCTTGCTGAAGACAACCGCATAGCTTGTGCCCTCAATCTGTTCAAGAACCTTGATCAGATATGTTCCGTCTCCCATCTGCAATGGATAGGCAATCATCTCTGTCGTGCTTACATCATATGTATATGTCATATCGTCCTTGACGATGCGCATCTTTACCTTTGAGCCGTCTTCTTCCTTCAAGGCCGCTCCGATGTAGCCGTCAGAAGCTGTCGATAGCGAAAGATTGACGATCGATGCATCGGTATAGTCATCAAAAACACTATGCAGCACCTCATCCCTGGTGACAGCTGGCGATGTTGGATAGCTGGCGATCTCTTCTTCATTGCCGGAGCTTTCTTCTGCACAGCCAGCAAGAATCATCAACGATAAGATAATAAGAACGATTCTTTTCACAATCATATTATATCTATTTTCAGCCATATCTTCTTTACCTAATATCTAGAACAGCTCATCAAGAAGCAGATAGTAGCGATATTTGTCCTCGTCTAGCGCCATGCCAAGTTCCTTCATAAGCATTTCATCATCGTATCCATCATAGATCTTGCCGCCATATGTTCCATCCAGATTGGCCTTTATGCTGCGCATGCAGATGGCGATATCCTGATAGCGATCAGCTGGCCCAGCCAGACCCAGGTCAATCAATCCGCATAGTTCATCATTGCAAAGGATGTTAGGAAGGCATAGATCGCCATGGGTAAAGACCAGGTCCTCATCAGGCCTGTTGTCCTCAAGCCATTCAAGCAGTTCCATACGGCTATCAAAGTCCTTCACCTTCTCTTTGGCATATTCAGGATCGCTATCCATCTTTTCTCTAGCCATCTTCAGCCTCTCATCAAGTCGGCTTGCAGAAAGATTGCAACTTTCTATATCGATGCGCCAAAGAAGTCTCAAAGCTGAAGCTGCAGCCTTCACCAATTTCTTTGGGTCGCATAGAAACTGTTCATCGCAAAGCATCTTTCCCTTGATTCTGCTTTCGAGCGTATAGGAATATCCACCTGTTTCTTCATAAGAAAGAAGGACAGGAAAATATTCCGTCATATCCATTGCATTGCCTTTCAGCCACTCAAGAGCAGCACGCTCGTTTCTTGTCTGCACATCCGCCTTCTGGATCTTGAGCACCATATCATCGAAGATATAGACATCCGAATCAGACATGCCAATACCGTTCATTTCATGATTCCTGTTCTTCACAAGTTTGGCTATCTGTTCCGGCAGATATCTTATCCTCAAGTCTTTCTTGAGCAATCTCAGAACCCTAGTCTCCCTATCGATCATAGACATATTGAATATAGAAGAGCTTTTGTATGCTTCATTGATTCTGATGGCCTCATCGATATCCATCCATCTAAGCGTGAAACCTGCTGCCTTTTCGCCAGCCGAGAGATTCTGTTCATATATCGTATTCTCGGCATCGCAGAAGAAGTAGAAATTCTCCTGTATGAAGATGGTATTCTCTTCTTTGGAATAGCTTTGTCTTCTCAAAACACTGCCGAACTCTTCCACCGATTCCGGAATGACCTTAAGTCCTGCTTCTTCCCTGACTTCGCGGATAAGCGCTTCTATAGCATCTTCGCCTTCCTCTATTCCTCCGCCAGGAAACTTGCAGTAACCCTCGTTCTGACCGTATGCCAAAGCAAGTTTGCCATCCCTATAGATTATGCCTCTGGCAGATGGCCTATAGTAAGGCTTATCATCATTTCCATAATCATTTAGATCGATCGTGAACAAATTCTTCATTGTCCCTATTATAATCATAACTACCGGCTCAGCCGGTAGTTTGTGACAGCCCTCTAAGGGCTTGTT
>CALFPO010000003.1 GCA_937919165.1 uncultured Bacillota bacterium
ATAAATTAAATGTATGGTATATTAATAAAGCGCAAAAGCAAGTAAGCGCCTTGGCATGAAGAAGTACTCAAGTGGTTCAAGAGGAGGCCCTGCTAAGGCCTTAGGTCGGCTTGTCTGGCGCGCGGGTTCAAATCCCGCCTTCTTCGCCAAAATATGCAGATGTAGTTCAATGGTAGAACGCCACCTTGCCAAGGTGGACACGGCGGTTCAATTCCGCTCATCTGCTCCATCAAAAACAAAAGCAATCCAAATCGGATTGCTTTTTATTTTAAATAATTATAGAGGCCATGTTACTTCTTATCGGATCCTTTTATAAATGAAGTTATACTGTCTTTAATGCATTATAAGCATCTCATCAAACAAAACAAATGTAATAATCATAATAAGTGCTGACGCAAATAACGCAAGCATCCATTGATGGTTGTTTAAACAAGGCGGCTGTTTTTATATACTATAAATATAGAACTGTTGATATGGAAGACAAAACAAATACGTATAGAATAAAAAACGGAAAAGCTGATATTCCAGATGGAAACGTCACTATCAGTTCAAGAAATCATCATTATCGAGAACAGATAAAATCAGTAAACATACCGGAGTCTGTTTTTTATATTGAAGATGGTGCCTTTGCAAATAGTTATAATCTTGAGCACATCGCTCTTCCATCAAAGCTGAAATCTATTGGTGAGAAAGCTTTTTGGCATTCATCGATTAAAGATATAGAGATTCCAAAAAGTGTTCATGAAATCCCAGAATTTGCATTTAGAGGATGCCATAATTTGACAGATGTCAAATTAAATAAAGGATTAAAAAGCATTGGAAAAGCTGGGTTTTATGAGTGCAATTCAATTAAAAAACTTACTTTGCCTGACGGTCTTGAAAAAATCGGGCATAATGCGTTTGGATATTGCTTTTCATTAGAAGAAATCAATATCCCTAATAGCGTAAAAGAAATAGGCAAGTATATTTTTGAAGAGTGCCAAAGTCTGCAGAAAATTACTTTTGATGATAATTTCATCATAGATGCTGATACGTTCGGAGACAAATTTCCTAAAAAGCTATTAAAGAATATAGGGCAACTTGAAAGAATAATGTCATCTGCTGCATATCAAAAATACGTGTTGAATGCTAAAACGTGGACATTAATAGACGAAGGAACGAGATTCGACTTCTTCGTTAAAAGAAACACAAAGGGCAATTTGCTAGGATATGGCAAATGTATCAAAGGAGAAAGCATAGATCTTTTAGGAGATAGATTGCTGTCTCTATCAAAAAAGGAAACAAGCAAAGACGTCTATCAAGCCTTGTATAATTTTCTGTACTTGTTTTATGATTTAGCAAACAGAGATTTAGTATGTAACCTTTATGGCGTGCTTGAAAACAATGAAAAGGCCGAAAAATATATCGACGATTTAAAAAATGAAATACCAATCGATGACCTCGTTTGTGAAACGGAATCAACTGACAAATGTGAAGCAGCTAATATGTTTCAAGATTTTTCTTACTACACCATAGACCAGTTCCACTGTGGTTTTTATCAAGACATTGCGAAGGATTTCGATTTGAATCATCCTATAAATACGATTCAAAAAAAGAAAATGATTAGTTATGGCAAACATAAAGTTGCAGTTAAATTCCAAAGCATTGAAATTATGAATGATTTTTTGCCAAAAAGCAACGATAAACTATACGACCCTAACTACATAATTGAAAACAAATTATATGAGCAAAAAACTGAATTGATTAAATTTTACAATCGCAGCGAACCACAAGAGGTCTCTTCCATAAAGATAGACAGTGCCGATTATATAACTATAGATAGCATGATACACAGATTGAAATTGATTGCGATAATTGTTGATGTGCTTAAAAAAGACGGTGCAATCAGAACGGTATTAGATGCATTGCCAAAAAAGAAAGATGGAACGTTTTGTGCAAAAAGAACAGCAATAATTGCCCCGTTCTATACGATAGACGAAGCATTTTCGATGCCGGTTTTATGTGCAAAAACAATTAAAGACAGCGAAATAGAAATAGCCTTTAAATGTTACCAATTTCAAAAGATTGATGATTTTAATGAATCAATAAGAAAGGCAAATGAAATAATAAAGGCATTTTAACGATAAAAGATTATCCTTAAGAAAAAGATTGCGTACATAACTGTTTATATATTGCAGTCATTCGATTCTCATTATTTTTAGTCATTAGGCAAAACTTCTCACATTAATCGAGAAGTTTTTTGATTATCATTCTTGTATGTTTAGCGGATGGGCTTATCTTCCAAAGCCGAATTCTTGCAATGTTCCTTTATTGTGCTTTCTCGAAAACGCAGTTCATCAGCTGTTCGTTTCCTGTGCCGGTCATGACGATCTTGCCATCCTTATATTCTACATATCCTGGGGCACTATCTTCCACTTCCTCGATATCCTCAATCTCTCCATCTTCATCTACAGTGATGCGGAAATGAGAGAAGCTCTCATAGCTGTATTTTCCGTTTCCTTCGTCCTTCAGTTCGAACATCCAGGTATCATATTCCGAAACCGATGAGCTCCATGCCATCTCCAGCCATGGGCTATTGATGTCATAAAGGAAGATTGTGGCATATGCACGCATCGAATAAGAATCCTCATATTCTCCAGCCATTTCAGCAATCTCTGGCTTTGATCCGGTAACGAATATCTTGTCTTCTATCAAACCAAGATACTCTAGAAACAGATCATCATCAGGGTCGCTTTGGCTCTTTGAAGTGACGGTATATTGGCATCCATCATTGGTCACAAGCCTGAAGGCCTTGACTTCTTCATTGCCGGCAAACGACATCAAGGAAGAGAAATCGGTAAAGGCCGGTTCTCCATCAACATATACACCAGAGATATCTTCGTTTAATTCTTTAGATGCTCTAAGACATAGATCATATCCATCTATAACAAATGAGTATTCACCGATCTTGTCATCGATAATAGAAATGCGTTCATTCTCAACATTTCCATATTCCTTTATATCTATCAGATTGGTGCCAAGCTTATCATTGATTTCAGCCAATGATTCGTATTCCACTACTGGGTTGGCCATATTGGCCTTCTTGCTGCAGCCTGATACTGTCAGCATCATCATCGCAATAAGCAACATAATAATCTTTTTCATGAATAGTCTCCTTCTGTTTCTGTCTTGTCTATCATAACGGCTTTATGCCACTTTTGACAACATAAGGTCAAGAAAAAGTCTGCATCATTTTCATCAAATAATCTCAGATGTATAATTGAAGTATGCTAGATACCATATTCGGAATACTCATGATAATCTTATGCATATTGATAGCTCCTGGCATAATTGCCGATCTCGACAAGAAAAGAGAAAGGAAGAAGGAAGAAGATCGCTTTCACGAACGTCTAAGAGACGACATCCGTCGTTCTAAACATTAAACATATCAACAAAGGACTGCCCAAGCAGTCCTTTGTATTATTATGATTTGTATCTATATTAATAGTTTACGCAATTGATTTCGAAATAGCTCTGTGGATGATTGCAGGTTGGGCAAACATCAGGTGCAGCTGTACCAACAACGATGTGTCCGCAGTTTCTGCATTCCCAAACCTTAACTTCTGACTTGGCGAATACTTCCTGAGCCTCTACGTTGTGAAGCAGAGCTCTATATCTTTCTTCATGACGCTTCTCGATAGCGGCAACAAGTCTGAACTTTTCAGCCAGTTCTACAAAGCCTTCCTCTTCAGCAGTCTTCGCGAAACCTTCATACATATCAGTCCATTCATAGTTTTCGCCTTCTGCAGCAGCTACCAGATTCTCTGCGGTAGATCCGATGCCATCGAGTTCCTTGAACCAGAGCTTTGCGTGCTCTTTTTCGTTGTCGGCAGTCTTCAGGAACAGTTCAGCTATCTGCTCAAAGCCTTCTTTCTTGGCCTTTGATGCAAAATAGGTATACTTGTTTCTAGCCTGTGACTCACCTGCGAAAGCAGCCTCAAGATTCTTTTCGGTCTGAGTTCCGGCATACTTGTTGGCCTTGACTTCCTTTACTTCTTCAAGGCTATCGCCTTTTGCATGGCAAAGAGGGCATACTGCCTCAACACCGTCTTCAACTTCAAACACTTGACCACATACATTGCATTTGTACTTCTTCATTAGTTTTTCTCCTTCTTTCTGCATTCTGGACAGATATATCTGACGCATAATTCATAGGATATTATATCTTCTCCTGCTTCTTTTGCCAACGCGTCCTTCAATCCTTCTAGTCTTATGTCCCTAGCCTTGCCGCAACGGACACATACCGCATGTCCATGTTCTAGCCTGGTCTTATCGAAGAGATCGGGTTGGTCTGGAACGGATACCTTTCGTACCTGTCCCTCTTCAGCCAGCTGTCCCAAAACACGATAGACGCTTGCCATCGAGCCCTTGATTCCATTGTTTGCACAATAGAGATAGATCTCTTCAGCACTCATGTGCCCTTCAGAACTATTCAGAATTTCCAATACCTGTTCCTTAAACTTCATTTGTCTCCTAATAAGAATGATTCTTATTCTTATAGTTATATAATAGCAGTTTTTTCTTCCATATGTCAAATGAAAGGTGTTCCTTTTGGAACACCTTGATTCTATTGTTGCGTATTGATGTTTGTGAGCTTGAACTTCGATACCTTTCTTAGGGCAATGCCGCAGTTCACCAGCGAAAGCGCAGCGGTTATCGCTCCGGCAATCAGGAAGGTTCCGACATTGATTCTGCTCAACAATGCGATGTAATCGACATTGAGAGCATTGATTGTCAGAAGTCCAACCACTACACCTAGAAGCGATCCGATGATGATGCCGATTATGGTTAGGAAGATCGAATCCTGATATACATATCTCTTGGCATCCTTGCGTGAATAGCCATTTATCATCATTACCAGCATCTCGTTCTTCTTTTCGCTTACATACATCGTATAGAGGTTAAGCAATACGATGAACGCCAGGACGAACGATATAGCGAAGTAGGCAATAACGATTATTATAAGAACGCTGATCAAGGCATCATAGAGGTCGTTTGCTTCCTTCTGAGCATCATATACAGAAGAGAATCCCTTTGTGCCATCCAGGATATTGAAGAGATCCTTGATTGAATTGTCTCCTCTATTGAATGTCAGCATGTTGTCATGGTAGCTTTCGCCGAAGACCTTCTCATATGTCGAAGCATTCATGACACCCTGAATCTTCAGCAGATAGTAGTCGAACACGCCGCCTATCTCAACTACCTTCTCATTGCCCTTGACATCGATTGTCTTGATGCGATCGCCGGCCTTGAGTCCGTTGGTTTCCGCAAATACGCTGTTGATCCAGATGCCGTCGCTTATCTTGTCGATAGCTTTGCCGTCTTTGGTTACACCGAAGAAATCTCTGAAGGTTTCATCATCATAGGCATAGACGGTACCATTGATGATCGATCCATCATCCTTCTTGTAGTAGATATTTGAGAAGAAGGCAGGCGCAGATTCAATATTGTTGATGTCAAGTTTTCTCTTGACGTTCTCGAGGGCATTGTCCTCATTGGCGTTGAGATAGACAACCGTATCGAACTTGGTGATGTTCTCCATCTGATAGTCATATGTGCCATACAGGTTGAAGAACACAAGCAATGCGCATACAAGCAGCGAGCAGCATCCGCTGATGCCGACAATTGTTGCGAATACCCTCTTTCTGTCGTTGAAGAAGTTTATCACTACCGTTCTTGTGAACAATGGTAGTCTGTTCCAGAACGGCAGCTTCTCGAAGAATTGGCCCTTTACCTTCAGTTGGCTGTTTCCATTGAGCAGATCGACCGTCCTCTTGCTTAGAGTATTGCGGCATGCAAGATAGGCAAACAGCAATGATGCCGCAAGCTCAAACAGGAAGAACAGCAAAGCATCCTTGAAGTTGAAATAGAACTGCTTGTTGGTAAGGATGAAGTTTGCCGATAGTGCTGATGAAATGATCGGTTCAAGCACGCATACGGCCAATATATTGCCTAAGATCGTACCGAAGATGACCGCCAGCAATGCATACAGCAGATACGATAACGTAATCTCTCTCTTGCTTAAGCCAAGAGCCTTCTTGGTGCCGACTAGTTTTGTGTCTTCAAATATTATTCTAGAGATTGCCGAATAGCACACGAACAGTCCAACTATCACAAACAATATAGACAGCGTGTACTTGATCTTGGACATGACCTTCATCGGAACAAGCGTCGATGCCAAGGCAGCATTGGCGTTACGGCCCAGAATCGCATTGTCATAGGTTTCGATTTCCTTGACCATGTCTTTGTATTCTGCCAGCTTCTTCTTGCCGTCTTCGACATCTTTTCGTCCTTTATCAAGTTCTACCATCGCATCGGCCAATTCTGCTTCCTTTGCTGATAGAGCGCCTAAAGCCCTATTGTATTCTTCTCTTGCGGCATCAAGCTGAGCTTGCGCATCCGAAATGGCGCTTTCGGCAGATTTCAGTTCCTGCTTGGCATTCTTCAGCTTTTCCCAGGCTTCGATCAGAAAACGCTCAGCGTCATCCAGATTATCTCTGGCTAACTTGATTTCTTCAATCAGCTTATCCAGCATTTCTTCCAGATCAGGAGCTATATCTTCGAATTTCTCATATCCGTCATCCAATATCTCATCGATACGTTCGACAATTTCTTTAGCTGTAGGAAGATTGTTGTTGATGAGCTCTTCTTCAACTTTCTTGTATATTTCGTCTTCCATTTCCTCCAGCATCGGAGTTCCCTTATAGATCTTGTAGAATGCCATCAGAAGTGGAGGAAGCTCTAAAGCCGTATCCAGCTTGTCTTTCCATTCCTTGAGTTCATTTCCAAGCTTGCGGAAGATGCTGGCTTCAAAAGTCCTGCTGTCATCAACATAGAATTTCTTAAGCTCAAGCAGGAAATCATCAATAATTACCTTGCTGTCGCTGTTTCCAAGGTATTCCTGCAGTTCCAGCATTCCTGCCGTCAAGGAAGGAGTCTTATTTTCAATCTCATCATCGGTGATGATATCGTTTATCTTATTTATGATGGCCATGAAATCGCTGCAGTCGCCGACAATTGCCGTAATTGGATCTTCATATTCATCATACATGGCTGACAGAAGCGATACCGATGCAGCTATGGCAATCGGATTCTCGCATTGCGATGCCATCTCCATGATATTGTAGGCAAGGCTCACATAGTCTTCAGCCTGCTTGCATTGCTGAATCACAGGATCGTCATAGCCACCTGAGGCGGTAGCTCTATAGTTTTCGATTGCTGTCTGCACTGCTCCGGTCTTCAGATAATTGTACGTAGCAGTGGTACTGCCATATGATTCCAGATTTTTCTTGATGACAGGCGACAGATCGCTGACGCTTTGAGGATCAGCTGGCGCATCAGGGTCAGTCAGTATCAGTATCACAAGATTGCTGAGCGGTTTGATGCCCTCTCCAGGAATGTTTGTCATGCTGTTGATTGTTCCGATCAATGGATTGGCGGCAATCTCATCATATGTCGAAGCCTTCAGATTCTTGTATGCAGCAAGAATCGCTTCTGGATTCTTTGTTCCATTCGTGTACCATTCGTCTATCTTCTCAAAGGCCTCGATCATAAGCTTGATATCGTACTTCTCATCCGCAAGCCTATTGAGGTCTTCAATGACCTTATCTATCGATGCATATTCATCGCTACTTTGGATAATCTCAACAATCTCTACGTAGTCTTCGATAAACTCATCGAGATTTTCATCATAGTATCCGGAATTTAGCTTCTCGAAAAGCGTATCAAGAAGCTGCAATGTCAAATAATCGTCTGGAAGTTCCTCTTTGATGATATCGCGATACATATCAAAGAGACGATGGAGCGTCAAAAGGGATTCCTTGAGGTTTTCCCTATATCCATCGATGAAGATAATGTCATCGAGCACCTGACATGAAATGTCATAAGTGCGCTGAATGGCTTCAAGTTCCTTTTCGCTTAAGCTGATCTTTGCTTCATTGGAGCTGATTTCTGATCTTCCGGCATTGATCTCTTCCTGCTTATTGTCAAGAAGAATCCTTGTGTCTTCAAGCCGCTTCTTGTTGCTTGCAAGAAGTTCGGCGCTTTCATCCAGCTTATCTTCTGCATCCTTTACCTGCTTTTCGCCTTCATCTATCTTTTCCTGGATGCTTCCTTCCATGTTGCTTACGGCATCCAACACTTCCTTGTTGCGCTTGTCGGTATAGGCTGTAGCTATCGGCTGAATCCTATCGATGATGGCATCGCTGTTCAGGTTGTATTCATCGGTAAGCGATACATAGTCATCAAGCTTGCTATTTCTTACGGCTACATGCGAATATCCACCAAAGGCATCTTTGTCGAATGATGATTCATCCACATACATGATGCAGTCGTTAGGAACGGATGTAGCCTGCGAAACGCCATAGGTTACGTTGTACTGATTTATGAACTGTGGAGTCTCAATCAAAGCAGTTACCCTGTATCTGTCGCACGCCAAAGCCTTGATGCCATCAGGTGTAGCCTTATCGTTTTTCAGACCATCAAGGTCTTCATTGAGAAGATTGGCTATGGCGTGGGCATTGCCATCGTCATCATGCTCAAAGACGATCTCATCGCCGATCTTTATGTTGTGATTGTCCGCAAAGAACTTCTGTACAGCAATCTCGCCCTTCTTGCTTGGAAGCATGCCCTCTATCGCGGTTGGAATATTTATCCTGTCAGTCAGGCTTATCACTCTTGCCTGATAGATGAAATCATCATATCTGAACAGTTCCTCAGCCGAGTAGTATCCCTCGGCGTCGCTTACATCATCTGCCCTTCCTATCTCCTTCACGAAATCTTCCGTAAAGCCATAAGGATAGATGATCTCTGCATTATACATATTGCCGTCATTGACGGTCTTGTCTACCATTCTTGAGAAAGTGGTCGTTGACCAGTTGATGCCCAAGAATATGGCTGTCGCAAGCGCAACAAAGACAGCTATCGAAACAAACGATACGAATGTCTTCTTGATGTTCTTGAACAGTTCGATTCTCTGAGTCTTCTTCATAATCACCAGACAAGTTCCTCAGCATGCAATGGATGCTTATTTATCTTCACTTCGTGCATCTGGCCATTCCTGAATCTGATGACACGGTCTGCCATCTTGGCGATCTCTTCGTTATGGGTGACCATGATCAGGGTGGTACCGGTCTTCTTGATGTTCTCCAATGCCTTCAGGATGACGATGCTGGTCTCATAGTCAAGGGCAGCGGTAGGCTCATCAGCCATGATGATCTTTGGCTTCTTGACCAAAGCTCTGGCGATGGAGATTCGCTGCTGCTGTCCGCCTGACAGCTGGGATGGATAGCTTCCGCTCTTGGAATCCATGTTTACCTGTTCCAGAACATTCAGTGAATCATATGGGTCATCGATCAGTTCCGCAATCAGGTCAAGATTCTCCTTAGCGCTTAGATTAGGCATCAGATTGTAGCTCTGGAAGATGAAACCGATATTGTCTCTGCGATACGCAGTGAGTTCATCTTCGCTAGCGTCGCTCATATCTTCGCCCATGAAGCTGAAGGTTCCTGATGTTGCCTTATCTAGACCGCCGATGATGTTGAGGAAAGTTGATTTGCCGCATCCTGATTCGCCCAGAAGCACAACAAACTCTCCTTCATATATATTGACATTGACACCCTTAAGAACCTTGGATACAGTGTCACCATGCTCAAATTCTTTCTTGATGTCCTTGGCACTGATGATAACTCTTTGTTTCTTTGGCACCATCGAAAGATGCACATTCTCATCGATGCCTACTGCTATCAAGGTCGTAAGCATCTCAAAGACCTGCGCATCAGCCTCAGAGAAAGGCTTTCCGCCTTTAGCCTTCACAAACTGGACACAGCCCAGCTTGTCATATTTATTGGATAGAGGGACACAGACCATCGAACCGATAGCGACTCCCATGAAATCCTTGTCTGTCTCAGGGTCATCGCCTGGCTTATAGGAAAGATATCTCTCGCTTTTTTGCGAAGCATAGACTCTTCCCACGCTTCCTACATTTCTTGGATGTTCCTTGTTGGTGAAATCGATAGGACATATCCAATAGTATGGATGCAGGATGCTGTCTCCTTTTACATCTTCATACCAGACTACGGCATAATCGACATTGCATTCCTTGATGATTATGTTCAAGCTGCTCTGCAGTCCTTCTTCCAAGGTGCTTGATTTGGAGATGGCTGACTGGACCTGAGCGATTGTCTGATAATTCTGGAAATTCTCATTCATATGGCGTTCCCCCAATATTAAAACCATTTATTTCATTATAACGGAATAGAGCCAGTAATTTGAGGAGAAAATGCGATAGAAAAGGCATCTTGCGATGCCTTGATGGTTCTATTTGCTGTTCCATCTTTCGAATTCCTCATCGGTCGCTAGGACATAATGGGTTTCAGAAAGATTATGGATCTTGCCCAAGGTATAGTCTACCCCTTCCTTGTCCTTGTCATAGGTCAAAGCTACACGGCTTTTTTCGACGATTGGATTTGGATGTGGAATGGCTGACAATAGCGATTTGGTGTATGGATGGATAGGATTCTCGAATATCTCATCGGTCGTGCCGGTCTCAACAATATGTCCCAGATGCATGACGCCTATCCTATCGCTGATGTACTTGACCATAGAAAGGTCATGGGCAATGAAGAGATATGTTGTCTTCAGTTCATCCTGCAGATCTCTCATCAGATTGACGACCTGAGCCTGAATGGATACATCCAAAGCCGATATGCATTCATCGGCGATGACAAGCTTAGGATTCATGATCAATGCTCTAGCGATACCGACTCTCTGTCTTTGACCACCAGACAGCTGATGAGGGAAACGGGTTGCCTGTTCTCTAGACAGGCCAACCTTATCCAATATCTCATAGACCTTCTCATCTATTTCGCTTGGCTTGCAGATATGGTGAATCTCTAGACCTTGAGCGATTATCTCCTTGACCTTCTTGCGTGGATTGAGACAAGCCATTGGGTCCTGGAAGATCATCTGCATATTGGTTCTGAGATAGGCCATATCCTCCTTGGACATCTTCTTGGATATGTCTCTGCCATCGAAGATGATAGTTCCTTCGGTTGGATCATACAGACGAATGATCGAACGTCCGGTTGTCGACTTTCCGGAACCGGATTCACCGACCAGACCATAGGTTTCACCCTCATAGATGTCGAAGCTTATGCCATCGACAGCCTTGGTGGTGAAATTCTTGGAGATCTTGAAATACTGCTTTAGATTCTCTACATGAAGCAGGGGCTTTCTTTCAGTCATCATATCTTTGCCTCCTTCCTCATCTTCTCTAATTTCTGTTTCAGTTCCTTAGGCAATTCGACCTTTGGAGCATTTGGATTGCATAGCCATGAGGCTACCCTATGCTGGCCACCCACATCATACATTGGCGGTTCCTCACGATAGTCGATATTGAGAGCATATGGGTTACGTGGCGCAAAGGCATCGCCAGGTACCTTCTCCATCAGGTTAGGAGGTGTACCAGGAATGGCGTACAGTCTTTGCGAATCGGTATCGGTATCAGGCATTGATGCCAACAAACCCCAGGTATATGGGTGCCTTGGATCGTAGAAGACTTCGTTGATCGAACCCTTCTCGACAATTCTTCCGGCATACATTACAGCTACATAATCTGCAACCTTGGCAACCACACCAAGGTCATGGGTGATGTAGATAACGGAAATGTTCTTCTTTATCTGGATGTCCTTGATGAGCTCCAGAATCTTGGCCTGGATCGTTACGTCCAATGCCGTCGTTGGCTCATCGCAGATCAGTATATCAGGGTCACATGCCAAGGCAATGGCAATGACGACTCTCTGTCTCATGCCTCCGGAAAGCTCATGAGGGTATTCCTTGAAACGCTTGTCAGGATTGTCGATTCCGACATCGTTCAATAGTTCAATGGTTCTCTGCTTGGCTTCAGCCTTGCTGATCTTGAAGTGCTCTAGCATCGGTTCCATGATCTGCTTGCCGATCGTCATGGTCGGATCAAGGGAAGTCATCGGATCCTGGAAAACCATTGCAATCTTCTTGCCGCAGAACTTGTAGCGGATATCCTTCTGGGACATCTTGACCAGATCGGCTTCCTGTTCGACGCCATTTTCATCCTTATATCTATAGATGATGGAACCAGAATCGATCGAACCATTGGAATCCAGAATGCCCATGATGGTCTTGACGGTAACAGACTTGCCAGAACCTGACTCGCCTACGATAGCGATTGTCTCGCCTCTGAAAAGGTCCAGCCTGACGCCACGGATGGCATTGACTCTGCCATAGGCTGTCTGGAAGGAGATATTCAGATCTCTTATGTATAGGACTCTATCCTTTTTGTCTCTTTTGATTGTCTCTGTCATGATAGCCTCCTACTTATTCAGCATCTTAGGGTCGAATGCATCCCTAAGGCCATCGGCAAACAGGTTGAAGCTAAGCATCAGAATAGCCATAACCAATACCGGAATTATCAAGATATGAGGGAATGTCGTCATTGACTTGTAGCCATCGGAAACAAGCGAACCAAGCGAGGCCATAGGCGCAGGAACACCTAAGCCAAGAAACGACAGATAGGCTTCCAGGAAGATGGCGTTAGGAATCGAGAACATGGATGTTACGATTACCTGGCCAAAGATATTTGGAAGGATCTCCCTGAATATCAAGGTGAACTTGTTGGCGCCAAGAGTTCTGGCAGCCAGGACGTATTCCTGTTCCTTCACTTTCAGAACCTGAGCTCTGGCGATTCTTTCCATGCCGATCCAGCCTGTAAGCATCAGCGCAAAGATAATTGATGCGATGCCTTGAGGAAGCACCATGCCAAGCAAGGTAACGATGTCGGAATGCCATTGATGATCTCAGCGAATCTCTGCATGAAGTTATCGACCTTGCCGCCGAAGAAGCCGGACACAAGTCCATATACCATACCGATGACTACATCGATCAAGACAGCAGCCAAGGCAATAATCAGACTGACACGGCATCCAGACCAGACTCTGGTCCAGATGTCTCTTCCTTGCGTATCGGTTCCAAACCAGTAGCAGACATCTCCAACTTCCTGAAGCTTGTAGAGATCCTTGCCGTTGTATGTTCCATCGGCGATGCCGATCTTCCAAAGTCCAGGAATCTTTGGCGTCAGACACTCCTGTCCTGGATGAATCTGCTTGAACGTGAATTCATTCATGCTTGGTCCAATGATGGCCATGATGATGATGACTACGATAATGATGCCGCCCGCAATGGCGCCCTTGTTCTTGCGGAAATTGTTCCAGACATCCTTTGCATAGGTTGTCGCCTTATAGTTTCTGTCTATCAGTTTTTCGCCTTCGGAGTGGGCAAAACCGAAATCATCATGATGGAATTCATGATCGCGGTAATCTTTTTCTGCCATATTACTTCTCCTCCTTGCTGATTCTGATACGTGGATCGACGACGCCATAGAGTATATCGACAATAAGCATCGTCACGATATACATCAACGAGTATACGAAAGCACAGGCAATGGTGATATTGTAGTCATTCTCCTGAATGGCTGTGATCATCAGCTTGCCGATGCCAGGAATGCCGAAGATCTTCTCGATGACGCTTGAACCTGTAAGCAGGTTTACAAGAATTGGTCCCATGACCGTAATGACTGGGATCAAGGTATTTCTCAGAACATGTCTGATTATGAGTTTCCAGTTCTTGATGCCCTTTGATTCAGCCAAAAGGATATAGTCCGAATTCATGACATCAATCATCTCTGATCTTGTGAATCTGGCAATATTGGCTGTTGGTGAAACCGACAACGCAATTGCCGGCAAGATCAGTGAAACAAAGGAATTGTCGGTATTGTAAAGAATAGGCAGCCAGCCAAGCTTGAAGGCTACGAAATAGCATAGAAGCAAGGCTACCACATATGAAGGAACGCTCACGCCGATGACAGAAATCACTGAACACAGGTTGTCGATCCAGGTATTGTGGTTCAAGGCTGACAATATGCCAAGTATCAGTCCGAATATTGTTCCTAAGAACATAGCCATAGCACCTACAGCAATCGATATTCCCAAACGTCCTTTGATCATATCGGAAATAGGCGCATTCTTGTTTATGGAATATGACACGCCCAGATCGCCTTTGAGCATATTCTTTACATATAGGAAGAACCTTACAAAGACCGGCTTGTCCAATCCATATTTGGCATAAAGCAAAGCCTTCTGGGCTTCGGTTAATTTTTCATCATTAAAGGGCGAACCAGGCATAAGGTCCATCAGTATGAACAGCACCAGCAGAATCACGAACAACGTTGCCAGTGATGTCAATATCCTTTTCAAAACATACTTCTTCATCGATACCTCCTTTAATAATCAAAAATTAGAGCGATTAGAATCTAATCGCTCTAATAATGTGTCATAAATAATAATTCTTAATTCTACTTGATGTTGTTGTCGATATTGATCTGCAGATAGAACAGGTAGCCCTGCAATCTTTCGATGTAGCCTTCCTTGTCGGCATTTGCAGTTACCTGCTCGCCTGACAGGATGACAGTATCAAGATTGCCAGCTTCATATTCCATCAAAGCTGTCTGAGTATCTTCAAGAACTCTGAAGACAACCTTCTTAGGAGCATTTGCGAAATCGGCAGCATTTACATATGTTGGGTTTGGTGAGAATTCATATGAATATCCTGGAGTCCAAGAATCCAATACGAATGGTCCGCAAGCCAGCAATGTTTCAGCGCTTGTAGCATAGGTATCACCGCAAGAGTTGAAGAATTCTTCGTTGATTGGGAATGATGATGGGAATGCAAGAGCAGCTTCTACCAGTCCACTTGGCTTGCTGAGCTTGAGCTCAAGAGTCTTGTCATCAACAGCCTTGAATGATTCAGCAGGAATTACATCCTGGAACCACCATGAGTATTCAGAAGCAGTCTCTTCAGCAAGGATTCTGTTCCAAGCGAATACGAAGTCGTTGGCAGTCAGGTCAGTGCCGTTAGCCCAACAAGCATCGTCCTTGATCTTGAATGTATAGGTCAAGCCATCTTCTGATATATCATAGCTTTCAGCCAGATCAAGATATGGATTACCTGCAGCATCAAGTGCGAACAGGCCAGAGATCATCTGAGTCTGAGCAATGAATGAAGTACCATCGGTAGCGATGCAGCTATCCCATGACAGTACATCAGTGTTGGTCAATACAGTCACTTCATCTTTACCTTCGATATGTCTGAAGTCATCAACAGCAGCTGAGTGATACTGGATACCAGTGATGCCAGGTCTATGAATTACGGCACCGCCAGCCTGGAATACTGGAACAACACCTGCATCTTCAGCAACCAGGATATTCTCGGCCTTTACGAAGTCAGCCCATCTATCTTCCTTAGAAGTGCCAGCTGCTTCAGCTTCAGTTACCAGATTATCGTAGTTCTCATTTGCCCAATGGCCATAGTTGTTGTCATAGTTCCAAGAAGTGAACAGATCCATGTATGTCTGAGGATCGCCATAGTCAGGACCCCAACGAGTAAGCATTACTTCGAAGTCGCCATTCTTGGCAAGTTCAAGTCTTTCCTTCTTCTGCTTAGAAACGAGATTTACTTTGAATCCTACTTCTTCAAGATAGTAAGCAATCTGTTCAGCAGCCTTGATTACTGAGTCACCTTCATTTGTGCCATATAGCAGGTCAATAGAGATTTCCTTTACGCCCAGCTCTTCGCAAGCCTTAGCGTAATACTCTTTAGCCTTCTCTACATCATAGGTGCAGACC
Source organism: uncultured Bacillota bacterium (assembly GCA_937919165.1). GTDB lineage: Bacteria > Bacillota_I > Bacilli_A > Erysipelotrichales > Erysipelotrichaceae > Colivicinus. The sequence goes on from CALFPO010000003.1 coordinate 15,753, forward strand.
TTGCCAACCTCAGCACGATATTCTGTGCCAGTCACATAGTTGGAAGTCAGGTCGACAGGAATGATGCCCTGTGCAGCAATTGAACCATCGTTCAATGATTTTGCGATCGCATCTCTATCAAGCGCAAACAGCATTGCCTGTCTGACATTGACATTGGTGAACTTCCAAGCAGCATCAACATCGCCTGCAGGTTCATCTCCGCCCTTGCCGCCACAGCCAACCAGCATCAATAGGATCAGCAGTATAGCAATTAACTTTTTCATAAAAAACCTCCCTATAATCGTGTTGCAATTTTTTAATAAACTAATTATAAGGAGGTTGTAAATAACTTTTCAATTAATTTTCATTAAATTTTCATCAAAATTGTAATTATTTTACAATTCTATGAAAATATTTTCATAAACTGGATTCGAACTCGTCCATCCTGAAGCTTATCGAAGTCTTATCGAAATAATCGGTATAGGTAACTATCTTCGTCAAGGAATCGAACGACATATTCACTAAAGTGACGGAAACCTTTTCATTGTCATATTTTGCCGGATCAAGCAATATGCACCTATCTTTATCTTCATCTTCATAGCACAATACCTGTCTCAAATCCTCAATATCGGCATTATTATCTAGACTGGATACCCTCTCTTTAGCCAGAATGGCTCTATTCTTGCTGCTTTCGGACATCTTCGGATCATCTTTGCACAAGAAATGATTGCTGCGTCCATATCTGTCATCTATCTCTGTGATGTATTCATCATCGAAATCATTCTCAACGTTGATGGCCCTATTCTCGTTGACATCCATCACGTTGAAGGAGAATGGCTGAACTGGCTTGATGCTTCTTAGCGTTTCCAGGCATTCCTCGATGTTTCTTGATTCGATAAGCTTTCTTGAAACGATATAGCGGGAAATATTGTCATAGCGCTCCTCATCATGGAAGATGTAGTTGCAAGAGAACACCAAGCCATAGGAATTATAGCCGTTGCAAGAGCCTGAAAGCTTGTCATACTCTGTGAAACATACGACATAGTGGTCAGGATACTCATATTTGACCAGAGCGCACTTGTCCTCGCCAAGAAAGTAATCGTCCTCGTTGTGGGAGAACAGGATTCTATCATCTTTCTTCAGAATGGCTGTCGTGCACCCGCTATCGAGATTATATAGTTCTGGGCAATGCATCAGCGCAATGACTTTTCTATCAAGCTTGGCGCCATCAGCCTTGCCATATAGTTCATCAAGCTCTTCCGGCATCAGTTCTTCCATCTTCTTCAGAGCTTTCTCTAGCCTATCGCTGATGATTGGATTTTCAAGGCGTTTCATGAAGACATCAGAATTCTCGCTTAGCTGTTTCCTGAAGTGCTGGCCAAGCGCATAGCCCATCTCATATCTGCTTCCTTTGACAACAAGTCTATCGAACATCTCCTATTTCCTCCCTCATCCTTGCGATCCTATCGCAGGCTTCCTTTATGTAGCTGCCGACATGTTCAGGAACATGGGCATCCGATACCGTTATCAGATCTGCGCCCTTTCTTATGCAGAGTTCAAGCAGCTCATCGGATAATCCCAGATCCTTATGTCCATAGCGATAGTAGCAGCCGACATTCTCTTCGACCTTCATATGGTTCTTGTTGCAGAGGTCGATCAGCTTATTGTAGGTGTCAGTCAGGTCATAGCTTGGGTAGTAGTTGAACATCTTGATGGTATCAGGATGGCCTATCTGGGTGAACATCCCTGAATCTGCCAAAGCAAGCATCTCATCATAATAGTCTCTATAGATCTTGTCTGTATCCATCACGCTCCATAGATGCTCCACAGACCAGTCGCAGTCATAGGCATAACGATCCACGAAGTGCACTGAACCGATCACAAAATCGAAATGATATCTGTCCAGCACATCTTTGATCTTCTTTTCATTCTCTTTGTTGTAGCAGATCTCAAGCCCAAATCTCAGTTTCACTGGCCATTCCATTTCCTTAGCCTTGCTTATCAGCTCCATATAATCGTCAAGATCATCCTTCATATCATTCGAGAACCATCTGATCTGCGGCTCAATGATCTTGAAAGGCTCATATACCTGCGCAAACTGTCTGAAACGATGGGAATGATTGAGGATCTGAAGCTTATCTATCCCCTTCTTTTGCGCCTCTTCAACGAATCTGTTCAGATATTCGATCGTCAAAGGTCCTTTCTCTAAATGCACATGTCCATCTATCATCTGAAATCGCTCCTTATATACCAATCTCATTATATTACTCACCAATTGCCCAAAGAAATAATGTTTCCTATAATTTAGGTATGACAAGAAACAAGAAATGGTATAGCCATCTATTGAGTATTCCGATCGTTCTTTTGATTGATATCGCAATCCTGATCATAGCCTTGCTTATAGATGACAAGATCTTCAACAGCCCTAGCGGTGCAGGACATCCCCTTCCCGCTTTCTCGACGATCGTCCTTATTGTGCTTTCAATCATCACCTGCATTGTCGCCATCAGTTCTATCATCAAGGCAATCTCTTCATTGATCGGAAAAGATAAGGCAAAGGAAGACATCAATCCTAAGCGTCCGATCAAAGCCTTCATCACTCCGGCTATCATGGCCATCATATCTTCCATCATCGTCACCCTTTATGGAAGAAAAGAGATAAACGACTTCTACAACGATCCGAACCATATCGGCTTTGCCATACCGGCAAGAACATTCGCGCTTGCCCTACTGCTTTTTGTGGCAACAGCAATTGCGTTGATTGTTGCATTCATCATCTTCAGAAAAAGAAGAAAGCAGAATAAAGCAGAATGAAGCGAGGTAAAACATGAAGACAGTTCTCATTACAGGTGCCAGCGACGGCATCGGAAAAGCGACCGCCCTAAAGCTAAACGAACTAGGATACAGACTCTATCTGTTTGGCCGCAGTCAGGATAAGCTAGAAGAGGTCTCAAAGCTAAGCAATGTGCTTGGCTCATATTGCTTTGATGCCCATGACCGCAACAAACTATATGCCGCTCTTGACGACATCGCATCCAAGGGTGGCGTCGATATCCTTGTCAACAACATGGGAGCCAATCTCAAGAAAGAGGAAGTCAAGGACATCACAATCGATCTCTTCGAAAAAATGATGGATCTTAACTGTACTGCACATCTTATCTGCATCGAAAAGCTGCTTCCGCAGATGATCGAGAAAGGGCATGGCAATATCGTCAACGTCTTAAGTTCCTGCTGCAAGTTCAACAATCCTACGATGGCTGCCTATACCGCCAGCAAGAAGGCTATGGAAGCTGTAAGCAACACCTTAGCCAAGGAAGTGAAAGGCAAAGGCATCATCGTCACCGGCATCTATCCTGGTGGCGTCGACACCAATTTCCGTACCACACAAAGGCCTGACTATCTGCTTCCGGAAACCATCGCCAGCGCCATCGTCTACGCAATCGAAAACGACAATGGCCTGGTTCAGGAGATCATCGTAAGGCCAGAAGTAGAAAACAACTACTAGACAGAAGCATCGCTTCTGTCTTTTTCATTGGGATGCATCCGAAACATGATAGAATTAGGATGTTGTCTGGAGGATTATTATGAATAACGACGTATTCAAGATACTATTGCTGCAGGCTTTGCCCGCAAGCGGAAAATCTGAAGTGAGAAACTTCATGGCCAATATGGACCCTGAAGTATTGAAAAGCGAGTTCCATGTCGGAGAGAATCTCCAGCTTGACGATTTCCCTTATGTGTTCCTGATGAGAAGAATCGATGAGATCCTTGAGGAAATGGGCGAACCAAGAATCTACTACCCTGGCGAAGACCCATTCAACGACGGAAGAGATTGGGGCACCTTGTCCCATCTTCTCAATGAGGACTATCATGATCTGATAAATAGAAATATCGTCAATTGCGACAGCGTCGCTGAATACTACTTCGATAGGCTTGATCGTGCTTCACAGATGGAAGGCTTGGCTCCTAGGATTGCCTTGCTTAAAGCAGACATCAGAAAGAAAGTTGCCGAGAAGCTTGAAGATCTGTGCAGATCAATGAAAGCCGAGAAGGAATCGCAATACACCGATGATCTTGCAGGAAAGACCATCGTTATCGAAAATTCTAGAGGCGGAATGGATGGCTCAGCTATGCCGCTTACAGGTACCCAAGGCTATCAGTATTCATTGCCTAGATACTGTCCAGAGATACTTGAGAATGCTGCCATCCTATATATATGGGTAACTCCTGAGGAATCAAGAAGAAAGAATATCGCCAGATGCAATCCAGATGATCCAGGCTCCAATCTCAATCATATGACACCTGAATCTGTCATGCTGCACGATTATGGCTGTGATGATATGCTCTATCTGAAAGAGATATCTGACGTTGAAGATACCGTAAAGGTCGATGCCTATGGCAAGACATATCATGTCCCAATAGCCGTTATCGACAATAGAGTCGATCTGACCACCATGTTTAGAAGTGAACCTGAAGAGTGGGATAAGGATGCCGTAGAAAGTTTCACCGCTGTCACCAGAAAAGCCACAGACACCATGTGGAAGAACTACAGAAAACAATAGAATCATCAGCAACAACACGCTCCAATTGCCAGTAATTAGAAATTGGAGCTTTTTATTTGTGCTCAAAACATATGTATCGAGTATCACAATACGCAACGGACAGATAATGCCAAACAGCCAAGGATGCTTATCGGCTCTTTCCCTTGCCAGTAATATGGATAGCATTCATTAAAATGTTTGTGAAAAATTATACATATTTTATCGTAAAATGAAGGTGATAAGAATAAGGGGACAAATCAATGAAATATGCAATCTATGGAGCAGGATCATTAGGCACTGTACTAGGAGCTTACATCACCAAAAGCGGTACACCCATCGATCTGATAAACCGCAACAAGGCTCATACAGCCGCCTTGAAAGAGAAAGGTGCCACAATCAAAGGCACAGTCGATTTCTCCGTAAAAGTCAATGCCTTATATCCTGACGAGACGAAGGATAAGTATGATGTCATCTTCCTGATGACCAAACAGCTGCTTAACAAGGATGTGGTCACATTCCTTAAGGATTACATGACTGAAAAGGGCGTCATCGTAACCTTGCAGAACGGCATTCCTGAACCAGGAATCGCTGAGATAATCGGATCCGACAGGACCATCGGATGCGTTGTAGAATGGGGTGCTACCATGGATGAGCCTGGCACCAGCATCCTTACAAGCGATCCAGATTCCCTCTCCTTCCATATGGGAAAGATGGAAGGCGTAAGCGATGAGATGTTCAATCTCGTCAAGGAACTGCTTGAGAAGATGTGCCCAGTATATGTTGAAGATAATCTGCCAGGCTGCAGATGGTCAAAGCTTCTGATAAATGCAACTTTCTCTGGACTTGGAACGGTTGTCGGTGGACTGTTTGGCGATGTATCTGAAGACAAGGAAGTAGCCAAGGTTGCTATCCGCTGCATGAAGGAATGCATCGATGTTGGACATGCCGCTGGCGTAGAGTTCGCTCCAGTGCAGGGCAAGGACATCACCAAGCTCTTCTACTACAAGAACAGTCTCAAGAGAGCCTTCGGCCTGCTCTTGCTTCCGATTGCCATGAAGAAACACAGACTGATCGAACCATCTATGCTGCAGGACCTCAAGAAAGGCAAGCCATGCGAAATAGATGCCATCAATGGCGTAGTCTGTGAATGGGGCAAGAAGTGCAATGTTCCTACTCCTATCAACGATCGCATCGTTGAAGTCATCAAGAAGGAACAGAACAAGGAGCTTCCATTGGATAGATCAAACATTTCCCTATTCAATGATCTGATAAAAGATTAGGAAATATAAGCCGGGAAGCGAAATGGCATATAATGAAGGCATGAGATTATTGGGCCTACTTATAGCCAAACAAGAAAAGAATGATATCCCCAACAAGTATTCGCGCATCATAGCCGGCTATAGCCAAATAGAACAGACATTGCATGCAACATATCATATCGACTACGATATAGATCTTTTGTTGTTGACCGATATCGAAAATGTCAAAAAGATATGCAAAAGAAAAGGCATTAAGGCAGAAAACCTAGACTATACAATCAACGAAAACGACTATGACATGATTGTCCACTTCAAGCCTGGAAGCTTTGGGCTTGAATCCGAAACCCTTAATGATGCCATAGGCTATGCGCTAAAGAACAACGTCAAGTTCCTGCATGCCCCAAATGACGAAATAATCATTGAAAACAGAAATGGCATCGGCGAAAGCTCATTTGAAATCAAAGACAGCGAAAAGCTCAACATCAACGATCTGAAGCATCTGTATCATTGCGAAGATAATGACTATAGAATTGGCATATATGTAAACGGCAGCAATGTCCTAGGCCTTGGCCATGTCTCGAGGGCACTAGACCTAGCCGACGATTTCTGTACTGAGCCCGACATCTATTACGATATCAACCAGACAGATGTCAGCCATTTTGGAATCACCGTGCATAATCTCATAGGCATCGACGGGCTAGATGAGCTATATGAAAGATGCAGACAGAACAGATATGATATCTTCATCAGCGATATCCTGAAGACATCTTGCGAATACATGGATAATATAAGGCAATGCATGCCTCAAACCAAGCTCATCAATTTTGAGGATGACGGTCCAGGAAACGCCAAAGCCGATCTGGTCATCAATGCCCTATATGAAGAAAACACAGGTTCCAATATATATAGCGGCAGAAGATATTACCTTTGCGATGAATCTTTCCTATTCATTGACCCGATAGAGATCAATGATTCCGTAAAGAATGTCTTTGTCTGCTTCGGTGGAGCAGATCCATCAAATTATACCGATAGGCTGCTTAAGATCGTGTCAAGCGATGAATACAGAGACTACGATTTTGAGTTTGCCATAGGAAACGCCAAGAAGAATGCCGAAGAGGCACTCAAGTACAATGCATACGAAAACATAACCGTCAACCAGAACGTCAGATATATATTCAACCATATGAAGAAAGCCGACATCGCCTTCACTTCCAGAGGAAATGTGGCATACGAACTGGCGCTGCTTGGCATACCATCGGTTTCGATAGCTCAGAATGAAAATGAAGAAAAGCACAATTTCGCCTGCAACGAAAATGGCTTCCTTTATATAGGAAGAGATCCCAGCGATGAGCTGATCAAGAAATCGCTGGATGAATATCTTCATCTTTCCAAGTCCGACAGAGCAAGACTAAGCAAGACCTTGCTTGATCTTGACCTAAAAGGCGGAAGGAAGAGAGTGATGGAGCTCATACTCGCAAATCTATAGAATACAACCGAAAGGATAAACAACACCAATCATGAAACTTCTGATCGATGCACTCATCAAGTTTATTAGCGGATTCATTCTGCTGTCGCTGCTTCTTTTCCTGCCGGCAGGAACCATACGCTTTCCTGGAGCATGGCGATTCATGGCATTGCTGTTTATTCCGATGCTGGCATTAGGAATCGTCCTATACGTCAAAGAACCCGAACTGCTGAAGAAACGTCTTAGCAGCAAGGAATCATCCGATGTCCAGAAGAAGGTGCTTGCTATCTCTGCCATAGAGTTCATTCTTTGCTTTGTCGTTGCGGGTCTAGACCATAGGTTTGGCTGGTCAAAGCTTCCTTCGTGGCTGATAGTCTTGGCATGCATCGTGTTTATCGCAAGCTATGCACTATATGCAGAGGTGATGAGAGAGAACGCATATCTGTCCAGAACCGTGGAGGTCCAAAAAGGACAGAAAGTCATATCTACAGGACTGTATGCAATCGTAAGACATCCGATGTATTTCGCTGTCGTCCTTCTCTTTTATGCAATGCCTCTAGTCATCGGATCGCTATATTCGTTTCTGATCATGCTGCCATTCCCTTTGCTTCTGGTCAAAAGAATAAAGGATGAGGAGAAGATTCTGGAAGAAGGCCTACCAGGATATACAGAATATGAACAGAAGGTCAGGTACCGTCTAATTCCTTTCATATGGTAAAGATATAGCACACGAAAGCAGCAGAACCCTAGTCAGTAAAATGAACATCAAAGCGTTTCATCACCACACGATACAGAAGGAAAAGAACCTTGCGTATTCAGATACCGCATAGCCAAATAAGAGACGGAGGATCATTTTGAACAATATTGAAAACAAAGAATATATGATATGTCCATGTTGCGGACAAAAGGTGCTTTCAGGAAAATTCTGTCCTGAATGCGGAGCAATGCTTACAAAAGAAAACATAGTCACATCTTCTTGCGTTGAGCAGAACAGCATGGGATGCTCTTTGTCGCCGAGCCTTGATGTTTCCAACATTCAAACAATTGAAGAACATCATCCCGTTGATGATTCTGGCTTGACGCTGCTTGGCGATTTCTGCAGAAAGACCATGGCTACAGTCGGCGGAGACGGCTATGATGAGATTGTTCTCTACAAAGATGAAAAAGATGGCAGTTTCCAGATACATACATATTCAAAGTATGTATATATGCAGAAGGAAGATCATCGTTCCTTCAAGGCGAACGAAGGAGCATACGATGCCCTTCTCAGACTTGTTGAGAAGCTTCATCTAGATGAATATGAAGGAAAGCGCGGCTTTGGTCTTTGTGGAGGAATGTATATCTGCAAATACTTGAAAGATGGAATCATTCATAGAGTGACTACAGACAATTGCGGAACTGATGGCCCTTCAATTATCATGCAAGTAGGAAATCTTCTTGGAAGCTTCAAAGGAGAGGAGATTTCACAACAGCCATGAATAGTAAAGCATTGGCCAGGAACAAGAATTCATGGAGGTTTATTGATGGAAAACGTTGATAGATATGAACTTCTATATCAATCATACAGAAAGGAAATGGAATCCTTTCCCTCAGAAATATGCATGGATTACATACAATTTTCATCTATGCTTTCCAGGCAGCTAAAAGATATGTCTTTTATAGAAATAGAGTCAGATAATCAATATGGATTCTTATACTACCATCATCAGAAAGATGAAGTTGCACATATTCGTGTTCCGGTATATGGATATTATGCCGAGAACGAAAAGATGATGGTCAGATTGTTCCAGAAGCTTGCCAATGTAGTTGATATGGATGGCACCAATGAATTCTCAATAGGCATCTACAGCCATGATTGCATTTGCATGCAGGCATTGCATATGATGCAGTTTGGCAATATGGCCGAAAAATGCATCAAGAAGATCGAAAGCGAACCTCTTGAGCCACTACCAGGAACATGCATACGGGAACTGAACAAAGAAGAGATAGAGAGCCGATGGGCAGAGGTCTGGAATACAGTCAATCAAATAGTTCTGCATTTGACCAAGAGTCCAGTTTTCTACAAAGGCGAAGAGTTTACCGAAGAAGCGTATAGAGACTTCTTCATGGGCGAATCCGTACATGCAATAGCAGCTTTGGCTAAGGATCGAATCGTTGGAATCATCGAGTGGAATGACGAAGCGAATCCGATGATTTCTGCCAGCCAGTGCTCAGCAAATGTTGGAGAAGCTTTTGTCTATCCAGAGTTCAGAGGAACAGGATTAGCGAAACGGATTCTTAGATACGCCGAGAGTGCTGCTTTCGAAAATGGCGCAAAGTATATGTGGGTTGAACACGGCACAGCAAACCCTGAAGCGCGCGGATTCTGGAACAAATACTTTTCAACATATCAATACGAATTGATAAGGACCATCACCCGTTGATTGAAACTTGTGAATTAATTATGAACGACTATAAATACATCAAACTGATAGAAAAGCCATCATTGAAGAATGAGGCCGCAGAATGGTTCCACAGCAAGTGGAGCGTTCCTAAAGAAGCATATCTTGAATGCATGGAAGCATATCTGAACGGCGAGACAGATTATGGCTGGTATCTGTGCCTTGATGAAGAAAGGATCGTTGCCGGTTTAGGCGTAATCGAAAACGACTTCCACAACAGAAAGGATCTCTTTCCCAATATTTGTGCAGTTTACACGGAACCAGAATACCGCAATAAAGGAATAGCCGGTAAATTGCTCAATATGGCAGTTGAAGACTGCAGACAGAAAGGAATATCTCCGGTCTATCTTGTCACCGACCATAAAGGCTTCTATGAGAGATATGATTGGGAATTCTTATGCATGGTTCAGGGAGATGGCGAACCATCTCAATCAAGGATGTATATCCATCGATAGGGACGGCTTGAATCCTTGATCATACGTATCATAAATCGATGTGACACAACACGTCTCAAACACAGAGAATTCCGTTTGGTCGTTTTGTGTCCTTTTTATATCAATGCTTCTTGTATATGATTTTCTTGAAAGGAGGAAACCTATATGGATATGTTAAAAATGGGAGCTTATTTAAAAAAACTTAGAAATGAAAAAGATTTAACTCAAGAAGAGTTGGCCGAAAAGTTTGGCGTAACAAGAAGAACGGTATCAAGATGGGAGACGGGATATAATCTTCCTGACATTGATGTTCTTATAGAGATGTCGGATTTCTACAATGTAGAACTTAAAGATCTATTACAAGGAGGAATTAATAATATGGAAAACAAAGAAAAAGAAACAGCTATATTAGTTGATGATTACAATAAAGCAAATAACAATAAATCATATAAAGTAGTTTTAATTTATTTATCATTAGGCATTATTTGCTTAGTAATTAATCAAACATTATCTTTTATTAATCTATCAGAAACATTCTGGGCTGGTTTTGCAAAAGGTGCAACAGCAGGATTATCATTATTATCATTAATATTTGCCATTCTTTATATCACTGGAAAACTAAATAGTATTAAAGATGCAAAGAGAAGAATTGTTGAAAATATAAAGTAAATTGGAATGTGAGAAGTTTATATGAAAGATTTTATATTTGTAGCATTGCCATTTATTATCATAGGACTATGTTTAGCTGTTATATGTGCTAATGGTAAAAAATATAAACTAACATATTGTTCTGAAGGTATGGCTATTGGAATGTGCCTTGGAGTAGCAATAGCTTCTGCACTACATATTAACCTTAGCTTAGGAATAAGTATAGGTATGCTAATAGGGGAAGCAATAGGAATCAATAAAGAAAAGGAATAGACAAATCTCAGTTTGTATAACAAAGACAATAAACATCAAACATGAAAAAAAATCCCAAATGAATGGGATTTTTTCTTTTGTGATTGTTTTGTCTCTCGCA
>CALFPO010000004.1 GCA_937919165.1 uncultured Bacillota bacterium
TTTGGTTGTTATATAAAATTTTTTAAAATAATGCTTGAAAAATATTAGCAGGTTTGTTACTGATTAAGCATTTTGTCAATCAGTTCAATGTCAATGCTTAAGTCAGCGTCTACTTTATAGTAGTTACCTTCATGGCTGATTTGATATCCGTTTTCTTCTGTTATTGTAATTTGTGCCATTTGTTTGTCTGCAGTATCAAACCATGTAAGCATATAGACATAACCAACTTTTCCTTCGCTTGAAGAAGTCTTTATAAATGCCAACGAGTTAATATCTGCTGTAATGTTTTTGATAAGCTCGGCATCTGTAATATTCACTTCATCGCCAGTTAATCCAGATTTGATATGAACTCTGCTTGCTGCTCCAATGTCAAAAGTCAAGTTTTTATTAGAGCAACCAACCAATGATAGTGCAAGCACAAGGCAAAGCATCATTGCTATAAACTTTTTCATTCAAACACCTCCACAAATTCTAATTTGTCTATTTTTCTTTGACTAAAAACGATGCAACAAATAGCCCAATCATTACTATTGGATAAACTTTATAAACAACTTTTAAAAAATCAAAAAATGTATTTGGTAGATTGATTGGAACGTCCATTGTTAAAAACGCTATTGTTATCCATAACAAAGCAACTATTAGCATAATTAAACTTGTTATCCTCAATTTCTTTTTCATAGTGTTTATATAAATTCTAAAATGTGTTTTTCTTTTTAATAATGCCAACTAATCCAACAATAATAATTCCAACAGTCAGAGAGATTAAACTCTTAAATAAAACCATATGCTTAATGCTTTTAACAAATAATTCGAAAGGTTCAGCTTCAAGTTTTATTCTCATTCCAGGAATACAAAAACATATATATAAATATGCAACAATAAACGTTAATATGAATACCAAGATATTAAATGTTTTCTTTTTCATATTTATATAATTCCTATCTATTAATTAGGAAGTTTCTTGCCACAATGTGGACAATATTCAAAACTATCCTCTAGTTGATTTCCACAATACGGACAGTACTTGAAACTTTCTTCAGAAGAATTATATTCATCTTCAACATTATTATACTTGCCGTATTTTTCATTTAATGGATCTGTCTCTTCTTTTGAATCAACAATATCAACTACTGAGTATCTATCTTGAGAAGTAGCATTACGATAATGATATACTGCTTGGTATATCGCTAATCCAACAAACAAAAGTCCAAATGGTACCATAAAAACTGCTCCCATACTTCCTGCAACAATACACCAAAATATTCCAAATACTGCAGCAAATATAGAACCTACAGCACTCATTTTTGAAGGACCACGTCCAGGTTTAATACTTTTCATCAGTAAACTCCTCGTAAGCGCTATTTAATAGTGATTACTATATCCTAATTTTATCAAATTTAAGTGATTGTTTTTATAAGTGAAATGAATAACGCTATTACCAATTATATTATGTGCTTTTATGGTTTTTAGAATTACATAATTATGCAATGGCTTCTTGTCTAACGGTGTATGACCATGTTCCATCAGCATTCTTTTTAGCAGTACACTGTCCAAAGAAATATGCACCTAAGCCACCACGCCATTTTTGTGCATCGAACGTTGATTTATCTTCATTTGTCTTTATTGAGAAGAATAATCCGTCTTCCCAAATAAGATTCTCTTTATCAATATAGCCTTGTTCATAAAGTTCTTCCCATGTTCCAACAACATATGGAAGATTGTGCTTTGATGCAAAATGACTCATTACATAGTCCTTTTGATCATCGGTCAAATTAGAAAGTTCAGACAAATCAATACCAATTTGAGTTATTTCATTATTTAAACCAGAATCAACATTCCATAAATCTTCTAATACTTTTATATATAACTCACACAAATATATATCACTAACACCATCTTTTGTCGTAATAGGTATTTCATTCTCATTTGAATGAATTGAAGAATCTACATAATCTATCTCTTCATTCTTTTGACATCCTACTAAAGTTAATATGATTGTCAATGATAATAAAATATTAATAACTCTTTTCATATATGTTTATTCCTAAAAATTAATAGTTATTTATTTCTCTTTTTTCTATAAATAACGATACCAACTATTACAACAACAACTAAAATAACAATCCATAAGTTATATACAATACCTAGAATGATATCTTGTAATACATTCACAAAATTAGACCATCCGTTCACAAAATTTAATCCTAATTTAGAGAAGAAATTATCATTAGTCTTTGTGTATACCTTCGTTTCAGTAATTCCAATATTCAATGTTGAATAGTTAACTAATAGATCGTAGTTCTTGATCTTTGTTTCTAAAGAATCTATTTCATATCTAATATCAGTTAATCTGCTCTCTACAGACATTAATTCTTCTAAGTTGTTAGCCTTATCATAGAACTCTAATACTTTTGCTTCTTCAGCTTTTAAAGAATTAATCCTAGCTTGAATGTCAGTATATTTCTCTGTTATATCATCAGTATTTTCACTATAGAATATTACATTTACATTTTCTTTAGTTGCATTTAAGAATTCGTTATATGATTCAGCAGGAATTCTAATACATGCATCATAGTATCTTCTATCATTTCTGTTTGAACTTGTTGAAGATCCTTGGATATATCCACCATACTTTTTAACATTAGCTTCTAATATATTTAATACGTTATCAAAATCTAATGTTTCAACATTAAGATTACCAGTTACAATAATCTTTTTGTTATCTTCAATAACTCTTGTGTTCGCACCCGAATCTAGAGTTAAGCCTTCTTCTTCAGCAACAGAATAGTTATAATCTTGCGCTGCTCCATTTTTTAAATCGTATGATTCCGTTGGTGCTGCACTATCACTTGATTTAGAAGCTCCACCCATTCTAAACATGTTTGGAACAATCCCTACAACCAAGAATAAGACTAAAGCAACAGTTGCAAGTTTTCCAACAAATGCAAAATCAAAAACAAACTTTTTCTTTTCATGAGCTTCTTTTACATATTTATCATCAATTTTACCTAATGCATCTATTAATTTATTGTTTTTCATATTGTGTAACCTTCATTGATTAGATAATCTTTTAATTTATCTCTTGTACGTTTTAATGACATCTTTGCTTTCGACTCAGAGCAGTTAAATCTTTTTTTTATATCATCAATAGAATCAAAGTAAAAATATCTACATACAAAGATTTTTCTATCTTCTTTCTTAATGGTTGCTAAAAATGAATTTATTGAATCAACTAAATGTTGTTCATCTATCTTATCTTGAACACTATTATTTGATGGAACACATTCTTCTAACTCATTCAAAGATAGTTCTAATTCACCATTTGTTCTTTTCTTAGCGTTTAACTTACGATATTTATCAATAGAGATTCTTCTTGTAATCTTTCCGATAAATGTAGAAAAAATAGATGGTCTATGAGGTGGAATGGCATTCCATGTATCTAGATAGGTATCTGAAACACATTCTTGGCAATCTTCATTATTGTGTAAGATGTTATAAGCTATTGCATAACAATAAGGACCATATTTAATTTGTGTTTCATATATGGCTTTTTCATCTCTAGCAAAATATAAATCAATAATTTTACTATCTTCCATAACGCTCCTTTCATCTATCTACTCGTAAATTGACAATCAAAGGTCACATGAATATGGATATAAATATAATATTTTGCATTTTATCAAAACTGCTTCTATTAAATTTTGTATTCCCTTATTCAAGGTTAATGCAAACTGAGACATTTATGTATCGTTTCATCACCTTTTGACGATATCCATTCTCATCTATAGAGAATTCATAATGTTTATAATAATGCCTGAAATAAAGGACTTCTACAACTTTACTTGTTGTCTTTTCTTTGCATTCCCACCACGCACTCGACATGAGTCGTCCATGGGAACATATCTACAGGCTGTATCTTTCCTATATCGTAATCTTCCTTTAGCATTTCAAGGTCTCTTGAAAGCGTAGCTGGGTTGCAGGAGACATAGACGATCTTCTTGATGCGATTCTTGTTGAAGGAATCGATCAATTCCTTTGAGATGCCTTTCCTTGGCGGATCAACAACAACGATATCCTTGCCGGCAATATACTCATCCATATTCTTTGAGGCATCAGATAGAATGAACTCGGCGTTGTCCATGCCGTTGAGCTTGGCGTTGTCCTTGGCGTTATCGACTGCTTCCTTGACGATTTCGACACCAGTAACCTTTCTGGCAAAACGGGCCAGATAGAGCGATATCGTGCCAATGCCACAATAGAGATCCAGCACATCTGAATCTTCATCGGCATCTGAGAATTCTCTTATCAGAGAATAAAGCTTCAGCATCTGTCCATGATTGACCTGATAGAAGGATTTAAGAGAGATCTTCACCTTGATGCCATCGAAGATGTCATATATGTAGTCTCTGCCATAAAGAAGCTTCTCTTCCTTGCCCAGAACCACATTGGTGTCCTGGTCATTCAGGTTGAGGATGATAGAACATATTTCCGGATAGCGCTCGCAAAGGAACTTGACGATGCCATCGGTCTCGATGTCGAAGGTATTGACGATCAGTCCGATCATGACTTCGCCTGTTCCCTTGGCATGTTTGATGAGAATGTGGCGGAAATATCTGTCGATCCTGTTTTCCTTAAAGAAAAGTTTCAGATCTTCAATGATTCGATTAGCGATCTTGGATTCGATGAGACAGTCATCAAAGACAACAATGTCATTGGAGAACTTGCGGTAGAATCCCATCTGATGATCTCTGACAGGTATCTGAACCTTGTTGCGGTAATAGTATGGATCATCATCAGGAATGATGTCATTCACTTCATAGCCCTTGAAGGTATTGAGAAGGATATCCTTCTTCAGGGCCAGCTGATGATTGTAGTCTATATAGCGGAAATCACAGCCTCCACACTTATAGCTGATGGGACAATCCGAGTCGATGCGGTATGGCGATCTGACGATAAGCCTATCGATGATGCCAAAGGAATAGTTCTTCTTTTCGGCAATGATCTTGACATCGGCCTCCTCGCCTTTGATCATGCCTTTGACAAAAACGACCAGGCCATCTTCAGTCCTGGCTATTCCCTGTCCATCTACGGACATATCTATGCATCGGCAATATACGATATAGTTCTTCATATTTAGAAAACTTCATGTTTCCATGAAGTTATTGTTCTAGCGGTTCTGTATCTGCATCGCCCTCAGCAGGCTCTACAGCATCTCCTGCTTCTATCTCGCCTCTAAGTTCCTTGGCGATCTGCTCATTCTTGGCGCGGTACTGATTCTGGATGCTAGGGGTATCCATCTGCGAATTGAAGGTCAGGACATAGTACGAATACTTGTCATAGTCAGCCTTCTCTTGAGCTATCTGATTGTAGACGTGAATAGCCAGGTCATAGTTCTTGTAGGAATCGGTTGCCTTGAAATACTGGGCAGCCGGAAGCTTGGCGATTACCTTATTGTAGACAGAATTGCATATCTCTTGACACTGCTCATCGCTTGTCGAATCGGCAACATCAACCATGATCTTGAGCTGACCGGTCTCAACCGAACCGATCTCAACCTTCTCTACACCACTGATTGAACTGATTTCGCTTTCCAAAGAGCTGATATCGGAATCGGTGATCTTGTTTGGAAGGTCATTGGAGAATCTCTGACCATTGATTGGCCTACCGGTCTCCAAAGCTGCCGAAAGCAGAATGCCCGCAAACACAAGGCATGGAATCAATATGATCACAAGTCCAATGATCAGCACCAGAGCCGATCTGGACAGTTTCTTCTTCTCTTTTACTTTCTTCACTTCTTTCATAATATCTCCATCAAATATTCTATCATAATTGACATATTTGTCTATTTAAGAAGAACCATGAATTCCTCTTCACTCAGGCAGGCAACGCCCAATTCCTTGGCCTTATCGAGCTTAGAACCTGCTTCTGTACCATAGATGACATAATCGGTCTTCTTGGATACGCTGCCTGATACATGAGCACCAAGATCCTCAAGAATGGCTGTCGCCTCATTGCGTGAATAGCCGCTCAAGGTTCCGGTCAATACGACCGTCTTGCCGGTAAAGGCCGATTCATCTTGACTCTTGGTATCGATATAGTCCATATTGACGCCCAGGATCTTGAGCTGATTGACCATTTCCCTATTGGCATCCTCCGCAAAGAACTCAACGATGTATTCGGCCGTCGTTGGACCGATGTCTCTGATGGAAGACAGTTCATCAACACTTGCGTTCATCAGGCTATCCATATTTCTGAAGCGGTCAGCAAGAATCTTGCCGGCCTTTTCTCCTACCTGCCTGATTCCAAGACCATATAGCAGTCTCTCTAAAGAATTGGCTTTGGAGTTCTCGATGGCTTCGATCAGATTGTCATATGATTTCTCGCCGAATTTCTCAAGCGAAAGGATGTCTTCCTTGCGGTTATGCAGCTTATAGATATCTTCAAAGCTGTTCAGAAGTCCTGCATTGAGGAAGGCTTCGACTCTCTTCTCACCTAGACCATCGATATTCATGGCATTTCTTTCGGTGAAGTGGGCTATCGAATAGACGAGTCTAGCCTTGCATTCGCTGTTGATGCAGTAATGGGCTGCCTCATCCTCATAGCGATAGAGCTTGCCCCCACATACTGGACAGATGCTTGGGAACACGAACGGAACCTGACTGCCGTCACGATTTTCCTTGATGGCTCTGACGACCTCCGGAATGATGTCGCCAGCCTTGCGGACGATGACGATATCGCCGATGCAGATATCGTTGGGCGAGAGCGCACCGGAGCCGTCGGCCTTGCCGCGGTAGTCGAGATAGCGGCGGAGCAG
>CALFPO010000005.1 GCA_937919165.1 uncultured Bacillota bacterium
GATTAATAAATATATGTATTAATCGTCAAATTTTACTCAGATTTTACTCAAAGTTGTATAAAACCATCAAAAAAGCCTTTATTTAAAGGCTTTTTTCAATTCTTGTCTTATTCCCACTCAATAATCTGCTAATTGTATTCATCACTGCTATACAAAACTTCCAGCAGCTGCAGATCCTCTTCTGTAATCATTCCCTTTCCTAAGGCAATCTTCAGATATGCGATCTTGTGGATATCAAACTCCTCTTTTGTCATATAGTCAAATTCACTGTATCTGAATAATCCATAGCGAGCTATATCAAGCAGCTTCTGTAACTTATTGATTCTCATATTGTTGTCATATTCGAATGCGCTATTTATCACATAGTATACTCCATCTTCGACATTCAGCATTCCTTCGGCGACACAATTGAAGTGCTTCTCGGTAGCCAGATAGAATGTCTTGACCTTCTCATCCGATAATGTCGCACTTTCTAGAACAACCCATGTCGCATTGTCGGCATTGTAGAAATGCTTTCCGATGTACTCATCTACGTTATGCTTATCCAGACATACATAGTTATTCTCTTCCTTGCAATAGAATGCATGCGCATCGACAATTCTTATATCGACATTGTTAGAGAAATGCAGAGTTATCAACCCGCCCTTAAGCTCATCATATTGCCAATAGTCCATGATCTTGGCAGTTGTCATCTTTCCTGTATTGTGGTCAAAGGCCTTGATCAGATCTCCTTGACTTAATGTCTCAACTGCTTTCCTTGAACCATCAGCCATAGTGATCATCGTTCCTTCTGCCAGACATGCGATATCTTCGATCTTGTGGTCAAGATCGCACAGCTCATATGTGGTTGATGCGACCATTTTATGTGCATGTGCATAGTGCCCGGCATAATCATCAAAGTTCATAGATTCAGGTGGTACATCGCCAAAATCGACATTGCCAAAAGGCACATCCTCACTGCCATTTCTGATCCATGCGCTACTACTTGAATCATAAGTATAAATTGTGGAACCAACGTAGCTGCTGCTTGTTCCATCCGCAGTTCCCAACAAGACAAGATAATTGTCATCATCACCGGTAATGCTGCAGATGGTCATCACAGACTTATCGGCACTATCGCCATTATTATCGCAGGCGCCGACTTCATTGCCTTCCTTATCGGCATGTACCCAATCGCCGATCTCGTGTGTACCTATGGCACTCTCACGAACAGTTGATCTGAAGCCATTGTCTAGATTTGGGACATACTTTCCATCTTTGTATATGAAATCATAAACATGGTAATAATCATCACTAAGATCAAAGTCAACGCTATAGATATAGTAGAGATGATCGCTTCCATTATACTGACAAGTGCTTGCAGGATATACCCAATGAAGATGAGATACATGTTCGCATACAGCCTTGAAATATGTATTGGTTGTGATAGGGACAAAGACATCGACATCATCTCCAGTCTTCTTGTATGTCCACTTTACAAAATCATCAGGAAGTTCGCTCTTGTAGCTAGGAGTTGATCCATAGAGTAATGCTTCTCTTTGGAGCTCGTTGTCGTTCTCATCATAGAAGACTACCCAGAAATACATCTCGGTAACATCCTGTTTCTTTTCGACCTGTTCCTCTTGCTTCTCTTCTATCGTTTCGATGTCCACAAGCGATACTGTGCCATCGCTAGAGACATTCACTGTCACATTGTATGTGCCGATAGTTATAGGATTGGTGGTCTTTGTGCCATTGGCCAGAAACCTGTAGTTTGTTCCGTTGACAACCTGTGTAGCCAATAGCTTTACTGGCTCATATTTAGCACCCATCAATCCTTCAAGGGCAGTATTGAAGATATTCTCAAGTTCGTTTGATAAGGTTCCATCTTCGATATCTATCCAGCCGCCCATGATAGGTTCATCTGGAGCCGTCTCAACTTCCGCTGCAGGATTCTCATCTGCAGGTGCTGTTTCTTCTTGCTTATCGTCTGATTTGCATCCTGCCAAAGCAAAAAGCATCATCACGCTAAGCAGTACAGTCAATAGTTTCTTCATATGCATTCCTCCAAAAGCCGCAACAAAAACATTACGTTTAACATATACAATTATAGCCCGAAAAGGACTTTTAGTCTTTTAGCTAGAAAAAAGAATCATGGCCTAGGCCATGATTCCTTCATATTAGCTCCAAAGTCTATCGTTAGAGAATTCGACATTCCATTCATCGGTAGATTCGAAGTAGCCAGGAATGTTCTCATTGATATGTTCCTTCAGCACTGCCTCATTCAATGATTCTATGCCAAGTCCAGGTCCATCTGGAATGTTGAGGAAGCCATTCTCCATGATTGGCATATCATTAGGCATCTTGACCATATCCTTCCACCAGTCGACATCAACTGAATGGAATTCAACTGCCAATACGTTGTGCATTGCTGCTGCGGTATGAGCTGCAGCCAGACAAGCGATTGGGCTTTCTGCCATATGGATTGCGACGGCAACGCCATTCTCGTCAGCGATATCGCCGATCTTGCGAAGCTCTAAGGCACCACCGCAAGTCAGGATATCTGGATGGATGATCGATACGCAATCGCCTTCGATAAGCTTCTTGAAGTCTTCCTTCAGGTAGATATCTTCACCTGTACATACAGGGATGCAGGTAGAATGCTTGAGTCTCTTCCACTGAGCGCTCATCTGCCATGGAACCATATCTTCGATCCAGGCAAGACGATACTTCTCCATGCGTCTTGCGAACAGGATAGCGTCTTCTACGCATACATGTCCGAAATGGTCAATAGCAAGAGGCACCTCATAGCCGATGACATCTCTTACTTCCTTGACATAGTTCTCAAGATAGTCAAGACCGATCTCGGTGATGTGGATGCCTGTGAATGGATGGGCAGTGTTGACTATATCATAGCTGTTCTTCTGATTCACCATGTCGGCAGTAACTGAACCACCCTGAACATTCAAGATGTGTGGTGCATACTGCTTCATGTCGTCGATGAAACCAAGTGGAGCGCAGATGGCACCAGGAACATCCATCAGAAGGCCGATGCCAAGGTCCATCTTCAGCATCGTGAAGCCCATCTCCATACGTTTCTTGAGCGCCAAGCCCATGTCATGTCCGGTGTGCTTGCCATCAACGTCAGTATCGCAATATACTCTTACCTTGTCGCGGAACTTGCCGCCCAATAGCTGCCACATAGGTACACCCCAGGCCTTGCCTGCCAGATCCCACAGAGCAATCTCAACGCCAGATACGCCGCCGCCCTGTCTTGAGTGGAAACCGAACTGCTTGATCTTATGGAAAATGTAATCGATATTGCATGGGTTCAAGCCCACGATTCTTGACTTCAGCATTGCGGCGTAGGTCTTGCTAGAAGCATCTCTAACTTCGCCATAGCCTTCAATGCCCTGATTCGTCATGATCTTGATCAGTGTGCATCTCTTTGGTGCGCCGTCGATATCGACGAAACGCATATCAGTAATCTTTAATGTTTTTGGATCTATACAACCAGCCATATATCCTCCTTATGCTTTCACCAGGTGGAATGCGAATCCACCGATCTCTTCTTCAAAATAAATTGCTGTTTTCTTGTTTTCCTTGACGACCAGACTGTCCTTATTGAAGACAACGCCTCGCTTCTCAAGGTAATGGATGCCACGGTCGATATCGCTGACAGCGATGCCCACATGGCCCAATCTTCCTCTGCCTATGCTCTTCATGATCTCAACTTCCTTCACTCCCGAGAAGATAGAGGAATTTCCTACTTTGTATGGCATATGGAAGAATGCCTCGAATGTTTTGGCTATCTTCAATGCCTCTTCTTCATTTTCGGTATTGACGCCGATATGCGCCAATCTCAGATTCAGCAGTTTGTCTACAACAGCGCTCAGATCGTTTCTTATCGCTTCGACATCCTTGGCTGCGATATGCTTCTTGTCGATCATGAAGCTTCCGCCGATTGCCACAACATTGTCCAGTGCGGTATATGTTGTGAAATTGTCGAATGTCATTCCGCCAGTCGGAATGAACTTCAGCTTCTTGTATGGCCCGTTGAAGGCCTTCAGAGCAGCTACGCCGCCTGACTGCTCAGCCGGGAAGAACTTGACCGCATCAAGTCCCAAAGCCATAGCCTGTTCGATCTGCGAGGCCGATGATACGCCCGGAACAATCGGAAAGTCCTTGCTCAAGGTGTATTCGACAACTGTCGGATTGAAGCCAGGGGTGACAATGAAGTCCACACCGCAGGAAATGGCCTCATCGACCAGTTCTGGTGTCAGCACTGTGCCGGCACCAAGCAGCATCTCTGGGCAATCCTTCTTGATGGCTCTAAGCGCTTGCGCAGCGCATTCGGTTCTGAAGGTTATCTCCAGAGCCGTAACGCCCGCCTCAAGGCAAGCCTTAGCCAACGGCACTGCTGTCTCTACATCATTGATGGCGATGACAGGCAAGATGCCGCAGTCATGTATTCTGTTCAAAATCTCTTCTGTTTTCATCTATCTCTGTACCCTTCCGTTTCCTTTGCCGTTGACCAGTGCTTCGACCTCAGCGACAGAAACAAGATTGTAGTCGTATTCGATCGTATGCTTCAGACAGCTTGCGGCTGCCGCAAACTCTACCGCATCCTGATTGTCCTTGCCCATCTGCATGGCATATATAAGGCCAGCCGAGAATGAATCGCCTCCGCCTACGCGGTTGACGATGTGAATGTGGTATTTGCGCGAAATGTACGCTTCGCCATCCTTATAAAGCAATGCTGACCAGTCGTTGTCCGATGCGGATATCGATTCACGCAATGTCGTAGCTACAGCCTTCAGTCCATATCTTTCGCAGAGCGTCTTGGCAACCTCGATATATCCTTCATGGGAAAGCGTTGCGCTTTCGACATCGGTTCCTTCTGCCTTGATGCCAAGCACCTTCTCTACATCTTCCTCATTAGCGATCAGCACATCGACATATTCAAGCAAAGGTTCCATGATCTCTTTAGCCCTTTCGGAACTCCAGAGATTCTTGCGGTAGTTCAGGTCGCAGCTGATTGTGCAGCCTGCCTTCTTGGCAGCTATGCATGCCTGCCTAACCACTTCAGGAGTCGTATCGGACAAGGCTGGCGTGATGCCGGTGAAATGAAACCATCCTGCATCCTTGAAGATGGCATTGAAATCGAAATGCTCAGGCAAGGCTTCGCAGATGCCGGAATCCTGACGGTCATAGATGACCTTGGAAGGACGCTGCGATGCGCCTTTCTCCAGGTACAAAAGGCCCAATCGCTTTCCGCCTCTTGCCACATAGCCTGTATCGATGCTCAAGCCCTTCAGATAGTTGAGGGCAGCCGTTCCGATATCGTTCTCCGGAACACGGCTCACAAAGCGGCAAGGAAGTCCGAAGCAGCATAGCGAGCCCAAGACATTTGCCTCAGCGCCTGTATAGGTAACGCAATATTCGCGAGCCTGCAGGAATCGCTCATAGCCCTTAGGCGACAAGGATGTAAGCAGGTCTCCTAAACCAACTGTATATTTCATATCTCACTCCAAAGGATAGTCAAGAGACTCGCACAGGCCTCTTAGATATCCAATCGCATATAGTCTTCCGTAATCGCCATAGCCAGGCAGGTCGTTTCTTTCGCCCGCCATGCTAGGAACATGGTCTATTCTGATAGGTCCATTGAAGCCGACTTCCTTATATGTCTTCAGACATTCAACCATGTCGGTAGGTCCGTTGTCATGGAAGGTCTCGTGGAAGTGCTCCTTGGTGCCGGCGATGTCGCGGAAATGTACGAAGAAGATCTTGTTCTGCTTTCCGAAATGCCTGATGCAGTCATAGACATCCTCGCCCATGGCAACATAGTTTGCCTGGCACATCGTAACGCCAAGGTTCTTGCTTGGATAGAGATCAAGAGCCTTCTGGACATTGTCCTTGCTTATGAGGATCCTCTCCAGATTTCCCAGCTTCTCGATCGGTGGATCATCTGGATGCAGACCGATATTGATGTCATATTCTTCGCATACCGGCATGACAGCCTTAAGGAAGTACTCAAGCCTTTCCCAGACCTCTTCCTTGGTGACCTTCAGATTCATGTCGACGTTCACATCATCAATATTGAATTCCGTAACCAGCGCACCGCCTCTTTCAGGAAGCACTGATGAGGTACGGTACCATCCGACCTCGACCAGGAAGTTTGTGCATATCGTCCTGATGCCGTTCTCCTTCAGGATCGGAATCATCTTCTTCAGTGTCTCGATGCATTCATCCCTCTTGTCGTCGGCTCTCTTTATGTGATCGTGCAGCCTGTTTGGCAATGGTTCGATGACCATTGGCGTAAAGCCTCTTTCGCGAAACTGGTCAAAGAAGGCCTTCATCTGCACAGAATCGGTATAATCGAAATCATCATTTTCCGGAAGACGGATTATCGCTCCCGTAACGCCCATCTGAGCTGCCAATTCCCATTGCAGGTCAGGTTCAGGCCTAAAAATATCTGCCAATATCACAATCTATAACCTCTCTAGAATCTTCCGAACTTGTTGTAGACCTCGAAAGGATCCATGCCGGCCTTCATAGCCTCTCTTGAGCCCTTCTCAGCCTCAAAAGCCTTTTCTGCAACTTCCAGTACCTTGACGGTCAGATTCTTCGGTACAATGACAACACCGTCCATATCGCCGAAGATGTAGTCGCCAGGGTTTACCTGCAGCACGCCATCTACGCCGTTGACATAGATTGGAATCTGATAGTCGACGATTGTCGATCTGCCAAGTCCCTCGACCGGTGAACGGAATCTGACGAAGGTTGGGAATCCCATATTGCAGAGATAGTTTGAGTCTCTGGTTGAGCCATCGATTACAGCGCCCATGCAGCCATGAGCTCTCATGGTTGTGGCAGTAATCTCACCAAACTGTCCGCAGTTCTTGTTGCCCTGAACATCCGATACCAGGATGCATCCATGGGTCATGGAATTGACGAGTCCAAGTCTCATATTGTGGATGTAAGGATCCCTATTTGGGGTAGTTCTCCTGATGATGGTGAACGCTGGTCCAGCTACCTGCATCTCATCCTTCAAAGGATAGATGCCTGGTTCCATAGACCTTCCTGGCAAGCCAAATTCGATCTCCATCGTGTCGTAAATAAGTGCAGTATAGAGCTTCTTGTACCTCTCAGCGATGTCATCGACATCATAATCAACTTCCAGATATCTTCTCTCATAAACATCTACAATTTTCTCTTCAGCCATAGTCAACTCCTTAACAGATTATATCTATATAATTAGTGTCTAATAATAGAAAACTAATTTCAACTTGTTTCATATTATGAAATTAAAAACGAGCTTTCCGGCTCGTTTCATGCTATCTTTCGTTCAGGTTTTGGCTGACCTTCATCAGCTGCTTGAGCACTGTCTCAAGCTCATAGTCATCCATGACCAGCGGATTCACATAGAGGCAATCATAAGGCTTATATAGCGGAATTCCCATCAGGATTCCTGGCTCATCGTCCTTAAGTGCCTGAGCGAATTCTTCGATCGTGAATCTATCGGTTTTGAGCGTTATGGCAGCACGTGGATATATCTGTCCTACTGGACCTTCTTCTTCCACGTAGACGCCAAGGATATCGTTATCCTTTAAACCTTCAACGATATAGTCAACTCTATTTCTCAATATTGCATCATATTCAGCAGTAGACATGGCCATATATTGCTTCAAAGCCACATACAAAGCAACCATATCCTCTCTTGAGACCTTGCCACCTCTAGCTACGCTTCGATTAGGGAAACCGCACAATACACAGGCTTCAATCAGATCCTTCCTTCCGACGATGAAGCCGGTGTTCAATGGCCCATGGATAGCCTTGCCGCCAGAGAAGGCTACGATATCGGCACC
The DNA here is from genome assembly GCA_937919165.1 of uncultured Bacillota bacterium. Lineage (GTDB taxonomy): Bacteria > Bacillota_I > Bacilli_A > Erysipelotrichales > Erysipelotrichaceae > Colivicinus. The sequence continues at coordinate 7,848 of CALFPO010000005.1, forward strand.
CATCTTCGTGAATCTGGACAAGTTCTCTTTAGGAGGCAATTGCGCAGCCGCATCGACAATCACATAGACATTCTTCTTGTGGGCAACCTCTACAACATCCTCAATCGATAGATTGGACATGTGGTTTGTTGCCTGGATATAGTAGACACATACGGTCTTTTCGCCGATTGCCGCATCAAGCTCTTCTTTGGTAGTAATCTCTTCCCCACCGATCTCCACCAGCTTTGCGCCTGATACTTCGATGGCCTTGTCGTAAGGATTGCGCTGTGACTTGAACACAATGACTTCATCCTTAAGGCCTTCTGTATTAGGCAATCTGTCGATCTTCTTCTGGTCCTTGCCGGCCATGCATGCGCATACCGCCAGCGTGATACCCATTGAAGCTCCAGTGGTGATGTAGGCTGCTTCATTGCCTGTCATCTCTGCAATCCGACAGCTGATCTTCTCCTGCAGCTGACGCATATCGACGAATGAGCAGGCTGCTTTCTTATACGCCTCAAGCGTCTCATCGGACATTCTGGATCCGCCATAGTTTGTCATCGTGTCATAGGCATTGATATATTCCTTTACGCCAAGTTCTTCATATATATTGTTCATATGTCTGTCCTCTTTTTTCTCATTATACATACCGCAATCTAGATTTTCATATTATTTCATATCATGAAATAGTTTGAATAAAAACGCCCATTATTCTTAAATAGAAATATGAACACAACAATAAGAAAAGACAATTATTCAGCAACCATCTCAACGCTCGGTGCTGAACTCATATCGTTAGAGAAAGACGGCAAGAACATCCTCTGGAATCGCAATCAGAAATACTGGGGTGATTCAGCTCTTGTGCTCTTTCCTTTTGTCGGCCGAAACTACAGCGACACCTACACCTATAATAATGAAGAATACAATATCGGCATCCATGGCTTTGGACCAAAGTCTGAATTCTCCATCATCAATCAAAGCGAAGATTCAATCACCCTTTCTCTTCATGAAAATGAAGAGACACTCAAATCATATCCCTTCCATTTCAATTTCAAGATAACGTTTACCCTCTCTGCAAATGGTCTGAATGTCACCTATAGCATCACAAACGATTCAAAGGATAAGATGTATTTCACCTGTGGCTGGCACCCAGGCTTCATCATAGACAAGCCGCTAAATCAATATAAGGTATCGTTCCCTAAGGCCAACAATCCGGAAGAAATCTGCATCGTAACCAAATGTATGGTCACTGACGAGATCAAGCCATTCTATCTTGAGGATAACTCCATCAGGCTTGACCCAAGTCTTTTCACGGAAAGCGCAAAGATACTGAAAGGTGTTGGAGATACAGCCATCCTCTATGACCTTGATGGAAATAAGGTCGTCGAAATAGAATACAGCAATTTCGAGAATATCGTATTGTGGCAGACGCTGAATTCTGATGCGCCATTCATCTGCATTGAAGGCTGGCGTGGCGTGCCTGGACGATACGAAAAGATTGATGAGATAACAGAAACCAAAGAGAAGACGACGCTTGAAAAAGGCGAAACATTCATCGCCAAAGCAGCGGTTAGATTCTAGGAGCAGATATGGAAAAGACCTATTATGTGGCTTCCTGGTTCCAGGATGAAGGAAAGGAAGGCCTATACAGATTAAGATATGATGCAGACAAGAAGGAGCTTGCATCAAAACAAATAATTACCGGCGTTACCCGAACTTCCTATTTCGCCAGAGAGAACGATATCCTATATGTCCTATCGGAGATGCCCATGGCAATCCCTGATTCAGGCTATATCACCTCATACAGGATCGAAGACGATAATCTGATTCAGGTATGTCGCAGCGAACTCTTCGATTCAGGCGTAACCCATCTTTGCGTAAGCCATGACAAGAAGCATCTATATGCTTCAGGATATGGAACAGGTACACTATGGATCTTCGACATCGATGAAAACGGTATGATCTTCAATCAGAGAAAAGCCTTCACCAATGTCGGATCTGGTCCAAACAAGGAGAGACAGACCAGTTCGCATCTGCATTTCACTTCTCCTACGCCAGATGGAGACTACCTATTGACTTGCGATCTTGGAGCCGATGAGATACTGATATCGAAAGTCATCGATAACGGCGATGTCGAAAGATGCTCAACTGTCAAGGTTACTCCTGGCTATGGCCCAAGACATCTATGCTTCTCGAAAGACAACAGATATGTGTATGTAATCTGTGAACTTGTCTACCACATTCTGGTCTATGCCTACAGCGATGGAAAGCTGGAACTTGAGAATGATATAAAGCTTGATCCGGAAATGCCTAAATGCTCAGGCATCAAGCTAAGCAATGACGGCAAGACACTGTTTACTGGACATCGCGAAAATGATAGCGAATGCATAGAGGCCTTCGACATAAGCGATCCAACCAAGATCAGAAAGATCGATGCCTTTGAAGGCACGATACATTGCCGCGACTTCTCCGTCTTTGCGGATGACTATCTGGCGGTAGTCAATCAGTTTGGCGACAGCATCCAATTCCTCAAGTTCGAGGACAACAAGCTGAAAGATGCCGGAAGGATCGAAGACATCAAGATTCCGGTAGCGATTATTGAGATATGAAAAAAGGGCAAATAAAGTGCTACTGTAAAAGTGGACAATGGTAAAAAAAATACCAGTCCACTTTT
>CALFPO010000006.1 GCA_937919165.1 uncultured Bacillota bacterium
CTAAACCTAAATTCATCTTATTCTCCTTATCAAATATAGCCTTCTGTTCATAATCAGATATACGGAAAAGCGGAACAGCGCTTAATTAGTTTAACATATACAGACAGCTTAAACAAGTTAAATCAGCCCATTTTTGCTAAGAAAATCATAGACACCCAGTTTATCTACTGCTGATGTATGAAGAGGTATCTGTCTCTTGAGATTCTCTTCAGCATTGTCCATGATTACACCGCTAGAATTAAGCAGCATGTCCATATCGTTTGGCATATCGCCAAAGGATAGAATCTGCTTGCCTTGGCAATGAAGAAGGTCCGTCAATATATCGATGCCGATCTTCTTGGATACGCCCTTAGGCACAATCTCAAAGCACTGTGGCGATGAGAAAGATGCAGAATAGGCTCTTAGATCGATATTTTCAAGATAGGCGATCTCTCTTTCCCTATCTTCAAAGTCATTGAGCACAATGACTTTTGAACGTTCAATGTCATTTGATGAAAAATCATAGACGATAGGCGGATAGATCCATCTAGCTTTAAGCCAGGCAATACGGTCAGGACTAGTCACCTTCTTATCGACCAGAAAATGATCGCCTTCATAGATGCCCAAGGTAAGGAAATCGCAATCGATCTTTTCCTTTATGTTTCTTACGTCCATTGCGGAAAGCGGATTGATCATCTTCACTTCTTTCCTTGCGCAATCCATCATCTCAGAGCCATTGCAGCCAAAGATATAATCCAAGGGATATGGTCCAAAGACATCCTCAAAGGCCTTCAGTGCCAAGAAACAAGGTCGACCGCTAGATAAGCAAAGCTTATAGCCCTTGCCGATAAGCTTCTTTAAGGCAAGCCTTGTATATTCGCTGACGGTATAGTCGAAATTGACCAAGGTGCCATCATAATCGAAGACAATCGCCTTGATGTCATCCTTGAAGTTCATCGATGACCTCCTGAAGCAGTTTCTCTTCTTCTTCGCTAAGCTTTCTGCCTTCCAGAAGATCGGGACGGTTTTGATAGGTCTCCTTCAGCGCCATCTTGAGATTGTATCTTCTTATTTCCTTATGATTGCCGTTAACCAACACATCAGGTACTTTATCGCCAAGGTATTCATAAGGCCTAGTATATTGCGGACATTCAAGCAAGCCATCATCATATGATTCTTCCAATAAGGAATCAGCTGATATGCCTTCTTCAAGAAGCCTCAATATGCCATCGATCAGAACCATGCTAGGAAGCTCGCCACCCGTCAGGATATAGTCTCCAATCGATATCTTCTCATCGACATACTTTTCGATACGATAGTCCATGCCCTCATAATGGCCGCAGACAATGACCAGTTCATCAAGCTTCGAAAGGCGCTTGAGATCATCCTGCTTCAATGGCTTGGCCTTTGGCGAAGTAAGCACGATATGGGAATTCTCATCGCAATTATCGCTGATGGCGCGATGCAGAACATCAACTTTCATCAGCATTCCGGCACCGCCGCCATAAGGCGTGTCATCGACATGGCGATGTTTATCGTTGGAATAGTCACGGATGTCGATAAGTTCAACCTCGGCTATGCCTTTTTCCAATATGCGTTTGATGATGGACGTATTGAGGAAACCATCATACATCTCCTTAAATAAAGTAAGGACTTTTATCTTCATAGAAGTCCCTCCATATCGACTATATCTATGCGTCCTTCCTTGAGATCGACATTAAGCACAAACTGCTCAAGGAATGGCACAAGATGTTCCTTATGATCAGCATCGGAAAGGATGCGCATGTTGTTGTTTCTGATGCCCTCTTCCATATCGACGACCTTGCCTCTATGCTGGCCGGCGATATAGACCTCAAGTCCCTTGATATCGGAGAAATAGTATTCTCCTTTCTTCAATGGCTTGATGTCCTCCTTGCATTTGTATACAAGCATATTCTTGAATTTCTCGACCAGGTTGATGTCTTCGTTATCCTTGAAGGACACCAGCAGAAAACCCTTGTGTTCACGGAAAGTTGACACCTTGAAAGGCAGATATTCTTCGCCAACATAGACATCGCTTCCCTTCTTGAAGCGTTCTTTCGCAAAATCGGTATATGAATCGATCTTAAGCTCTCCCCTTAAGCCGAAGGTATTCACGATCTTTCCTATCAATACGTATTCCATACGTGTCCATTATATTAAAAAAGAGATGAATAATCATCTCCTATAGTGCCTCAAACTTAATCAGAATACGTTTCTTCTCAATCTTGGAAGCAACCTGCAGCATTTGACGAATCGAGTTGGCCATTGTGCCTTGCTTGCCGATGAGTCTAGCGATGTCATCGCTTGGAGCATAGACATAGAGCAGAAGCTCATTTTCGTTCAGCGAATCCATCTGTTTTACCATGACGGAATCAGGATCTGAACATATAGGCATGACAATGTTCAACAGTATCTTTTCAAGATCAATCATTATTTGCTGGCAGTTTTGTCTGCTAATTTCTTCATGATACCGTTCTTAGACAGAATAGAACGAACTGTATCAGAAGGAATGGCACCCTTATTCAACCAATCTAATGCTTTTTCTTCGTCAACGCTGATAACAACAGGGTTCTTTGTAGGATCGTATGTGCCGATTACTTCGATTTCTCTACCATCTCTACGAGTCTTTGCGTCAGCAGCAACAATACGGTAGAAAGGAGCTTTCTTGGCACCCATTCTCTTTAGTCTTAATTTAACCATAATATCCTCCTTGTTTACTCATATATATTGTCATAAATAAACATAAGAGTCAAGTATTTTTACTTGACTCGTTAGAATAGACTGATCTCTTCGCTCTGCATATCGATATTGAGCTTCTTTTCCTTGAAGATGTCATCAAGATTATGGACATAGTTCAGCATTTCTGATTGATTCATGATGATCGGCATGCGTTCATGGATGCCTTTCATCTGCTTGTCTGCTTCCTTGGTCAGGATGACGAGTTCTTGAGCATCATTGAAAATGCAGGCCAGATAGAAACATTCATCATCCAAGGTGATATAGTATCTGTTTCCTTCCTTGTCCCATTCATAGAAGCCATTGCAGACAACAGCACAGCGATTGCGTGAAATGGATGAAAAGCTTATGCGATCCTGCAGAGTCTCGACGCGGGCATTTATCAGCAATGATTTCCCTTTGATTCCCCACTTCATGCTTCTTAGATCGATTCTGTTTTCATATGGTATGATGCACAGTACATTGTCATTAGGAAAAATCTCGCCTGTTTTATAGACGAGATTAAGTTTCTTCGCTCTTTCCTTTAGCTGCTTGCCCTTCTTGGAGGACAAATCATTCAGCTGATATCTTCCGCACATTACATCCTGAACATTCCGGCAAGACCAGAGAAGCTCTTGAACATCTTCTTCATCTTGTCATACTGATTGCAAAGTCTGTTCACTTCATCAACCGATGTTCCTGAACCCTTGGCGATTCTTCTTTTATGAGAACTTCTCATGATTGAAGGATCTTCTCTTTCTTCAGGAGTCATTGACTGAATGATGGCCTTGATTCTTCTGATGTTTCGATCAGCTTCAGCATCGTTTACCTGATTAGCCATTTCCGACATGCCAGGCATCATCTTTAAAATTCCTGAAATAGGACCAAGTTTGGAAGACTGTTCAATGGAAATAAGTAAATCTTCCATTGAGAACTTACCTTCCATCATACGGTTGGCTACCTGTTCAGCCTTCTTCATATCCATTTCTTCCTGTGCTTTTTCAACGAAAGAAACAACA
>CALFPO010000007.1 GCA_937919165.1 uncultured Bacillota bacterium
AAATGATCATGAAGACATAAGAGATTTCATAGAAGAATACGTTCATTACTACAACCATGAAAGACCTATGTATAAACTCAATTATAAAAGCCCTGCAGAGTATACGCTCTCACAGGGCTTCATACCTGTTTTTTAAACCTGTCTACTTTCGTTTGACAAGTTCAGCAGTAGCGGGCTTTGTTTTTTGCATGATTGAATTATTTGATTTTTCTGATTGACTTGTGCAATGACTTTGCGCCAGCCAACAGCATTCCTTGGCCAAGGATATCGATGCCTTCAGCCACATAATTCATGAAGGAATTGCTGAAGCTCATGGTCAACAGGAAGCATGTGACAAGACATGCAGCCAAGGAAACGATGAAATATACGATTGCGGATTTCTTTTCATATTTCTTTGACAGTGCAGCCAAAGAGACATTGCTCAAAGCGACACCAACCGCCATGATTCCAGCCATCAGCATAACAGGAAGGAATGAGGCAAGCTTGGTTTCATCTTTCTTGAATACAGTCAGCAGCAGAGAAATGCCCATAAGCAGGAATCCCAATGCCTGGCAAGGGAAGAATAGATCTGACAGCAATGGATAATCACCGACATCAAGAGAATAGATAAGCTTGTAGCTTGCGTTGAGGAATCCGGAGATGAATACCAATGCTGAACCGATCTTGAAGATTGTGTGTTTGCCTGAGCCCATAGGCTTCCTCAAATCCTGAGATATGGTAGAAGCCGCAAAGAAGTGAAGGATTACGGGAATGTAATCCAACAATGCCATTGGAACTGTGATTTCTTTCATTTATATTGCCTCCTCTGTGTTTTTAAAGATATATTTTTACAGATAAAGCATATGGCAAGCCAATGCCTAGTTGTCATATGTTAATGCATCAATTATACAACACATATCAATAATGCAAAACATATGTTCAATGTTCTATAATGGTTTCATGGGACTGAAGACAATCATAAGCAGGTTTGAACCTGCCAGCATCAAGCGTATGCTCAAGAATGCCAAACTGGTATCCAAAGAGTCAGGAAAGAATGAGCTTCTTGTGCTTATCGATATGGCAAACTGCATTCTGAAATACAATATCGGATATATGGAATACCATCTTTTCCATTTTGTGGACAAGAATAAAGAAGATAGGCTTACCTATGTAAACTACAACCATTCCCAGAAACTGTTTTCGATGCTGAACGACTATTCGTACAATGATGTCTTCAAGAATAAGCTCATCTTCAATGAACGCTTCAAGGATCTGATCGGCAGAGATTTCCTTGATGCTGCCCATGTCGAATACGAGGAATTCGAAAAGTTCTGCAAGGGCAAGAAGAAGATCTTCGCCAAGCCAAAGGATTCCTGTTCAGGACAGGGCATATATAAAGGTTTTGATCTGGAGAAGGAAGACCTCAAGAAGCTTCATGAATTCCTTAAGGAGAACGATCTGTTTGTCGAGGATCTGATTGTCCAGAACGAAACCATGAGCACCCTCAATCCGACTTCCATCAATACTGTAAGAGTATGTACTGTTCTGGATGACAAGGATGAGGCCCATGTAATGTACTGCATTCTCAGAATGGGCATCGAAGGAATGTCGGTCGATAATGTCGGATCAGGCGGTATATATACATTGCTTAGCGCTGAAGGAAAGATAGAGAATCCTTGCTGGTCGGACAAGACACTTACGACCTATACTAAGCACCCTAGTTCCGGGATGGAACTGAAGGGATTCGCTGTTCCTTATTTCAAGGAAGCGTTAGAGATCTGCAAGAAAGCCGCCAAGGTCGAGAAGCATATCCGCTATGTCGGATGGGACATCGCCATCAGCAAGAACGGACCTTTGATTGTCGAAGGAAACGACCTTCCAGGCTACGATATGCCACAGAACTACTATGTATCAGGAAAGGATGTCGGTCTTCTTCCTGAATTTGAACGCATTGTCGGAAAGATTAATATCTAGGAGAATTATGAAGAAAGTCACAAGCAGCATAATCATCGGTGCATGCATCGGCATGACCTTAGGTGCCTTCTATGGCAAATCAGTGAACAATCTTACCCTTTGGATGGGCATCGGAACGATTGCTGGATTGATTGTCGGTGCTATCGTCAAGATTGCGACCAGAAATAGATAGGTTTTTGCATAATTGGGCCTCCATTTGCTTTGAAATGGAGGCTTTTTGTAGAGATATAATGGTCTAGAAGAGGCAAAACATGAAAATCAATATAAATATCAAGGGGTATTCGCAAAAGAAGGCGTCAATTCTGAAGATGTCCTATGACTATATAAGCAATCCCAAGAATGTTAGGGAACTGCTAGAAGAGACAGTCAAGATAACCTTGGACAGGTATATGGATGATAGGCAGGCGGGAGACCTTCTGAAAGCCTTAAGCAACGAAGAGATCGAAGAGGAAGCTTTATCGTCGAAGATATCTTTTGGCGTTCGCTACAATGAAAACCATCCAGATGAGACAAAAGCCATCGAGAATGCCTTGCAGTGCTTTGAAGATGGCATGGTTGCGCTTTTCATAAATGACAGGCAATACGAAGACATCAATGAAGAAATATCGCTTAAGGAGAATGACGAGATAAGCTTCATCAGACTTACTTTTTTGGCAGGAAGGATGTGGTGATATGGATAATAAGTATACTTACAAGACAAGAAAAGCCTTTCTAGAAAACATGCAGGAAAGATGGATTAAGGAGAATAATTCAGCCTATAAGAAAATCAATGATGAGTTAAAGAATCTTGTTATAGTGAACTTTGAATCTGGCTATTATAATCAATCTTCCATTGAAACTAAATGCGTAAACTTCTGGAATAAGTATAATGACGGAAAATACAAAAATAGCAAACTATCCGATTTCATTAAAGATCATTGCGGTCCTTTAGTGAAAGCAATGCTAAAAAAGGAAGATATCAGCGATTACTACACTATCGTTGATAAACTGATTGAATTTCCTTATACAACAGGTATTGGCAGAAGAACGCTGCGCATAACCAATTGCGGATGGTTTTTCTATGATGCCATGACAGCTTTAAGCGCATACCATTTCTTGACAATGGCTTGCATTAGCCTAAAAGATTATATGTCGCCTGTTATGGCTTCTCCAGAAAAAGAAGAAGCATTGGATTATTTTAAGGCATTTCCAATCAGGGGAATTGATTTGCTGATATTTGGAGAAATAGATAAAGGAAACAAAGAGATAATATCTATCATTAAAGAGGCTATCTTAAGTGAAAACAACAATGTATTAGTTACACGCGAAATGATCAGTGGCATTGTTAAGTCCAGCAACAAAGAGCTTCATGAACTTCTATGCAAACTGCTTGTAGCCGCACGTCTGCAAGAAGGCTTAAGACAAGTGATTTGTGAGGTTGGTGACAATTCCACCAAAGATTTCTTCTATCTTCTTTTGAAGACTATCGATGATAACAAATTGTTGCGTTTTTCAGCAGTAAAAAGAGCGATTGGAACCTGGTGCGGAATATTTGATTATGACAATCCTGACCGTATAACTGATAAGATCTTTGGCTTGATCCTTTCTACTGTTGAAGATAAGAATATTGCATATGACTTATTGAAAACAAATGATTCAACAAAAATAGTGATCGGTTTGTGGCGCCTGGGTTTTGATAATGTTGATGATGCTGTTGCTGAGGCCAAGAAGCTTGCCGATAGCGAAGAAAGAAATACCATTTTGACTGCTTCCTACTATGCTCAAATGATTCAGGGAACATCATACGGCAATGAAATCTTTGATAATGTTGTAGACCGCTATCCTGAAGATCTGGAGATCATTGCTGCGTACTTGCCTTGCTGCCTTATGAATATCGACAATGATATGGACGATTTGATCGACAGAGATTTCTATAAGAAGACAACGACATACAATCAATGTGATATCGGGAAATTCTTTGCCAGCAAAGAGAAGGCTTATGAAGAATACGACAGATTAAAAAGGATTCTCCCATTATTAAAGAAAAACAAAATAACATTCTTTCCAATCGTTTTCCCTTGGCATAAAGCTGATCTGACAAAAAGCGATGTTGTAGTACGTATGGCTTTCATTGCCTATGTGCTTGAAGACCAGAATCTTATCGATAAAATCTGCTCACTGCTTTCGCTTGTGAACGCTGATGGCTATCCGCTGAATCGTTCGTTTGTTGCCGAACTGATTCTTCATGAACCTAAAACGAAAGTTCAGCGAAATGCTGTGCTGGAAATGATGAACGATAAAGCTGAGTATACAAGAAAAACCGCCAACGATATTGTCAAGGATATGAAACTTGATGATAGCGAATATCAAATTTTAGAAGGGCATCTGAAATACAAGAATGCTGGAATGCGACTGAATGTCATTAATATATTGAAGCAAAGAGAAGACATTGATGTCAGCATTAACAGAATGGCCGAAAGCAAAGATGAGAACATCAAAATAGCTGCTGTTGATTTGATCAAAGGCCAAATAGAAAAAGATTCCGAAAACAAAAATAAATATATCTCTCTGCTTCAAAAACTTGCTGATCAGAACGATAAGCAGCAAGTCATCATTGATGACATCCTCAAAGAAGACAACAGTTTGAATATTCTGAATGCCAAGGGCTATGGTCTTTATGACCCCGACATAGAATTCTCATGCATAGAAAGCAAAGCGAACTATAAAAAGGTCAACGATTATTTCTCTTTAAGCAAAAAGCAGTTTGACGATATTTTTGATAAGATGGAAGAATTCGTCAATGATCACAGCAGACTTGAATACAAGAATTGTCATGGCGAAACGGTTGCTTTAGGAAATGGCTTATCTTGCACAACATATAACAACAATGTTCCTATGTATGAAAGATATCCGTTCTTTGATTTGTGGATGGAACTGTATGACAGATTTATCAAAGATGAAAAAACCTTTTGGAATGTATATGTAGCATCTTCGCAAATCAATGATCATTCGCCAGCATTCACTGCATTAGAGGATAGATTATTCAAAGAAGCATCAAAATATCGCAATGTCTCAATTAAATACTCACACGCCAAAAACAATAACGGCAATCTGTATAATACGATTTTGAGAATCATCAATTCATATAAGCATCTTGATTTTCCGTATGAGCTTTGTGAAGAAATAGCTTTGGCTGCACTTGATGTCGATGATGAAGACAAGTGGATAGCATCTGAACAAAGGTATTATGGCCGTGTTGAATACAATGCCGTCAGAGATACCATCCTAAGCGAGTTTGTCTCTAGTTTATTGAATGAAAAGAGCAAGCGATATGAAGAAGGTTTCGCAATATTGTATCGTCTTGATGATGCGTACCAGTTCTCGAAGAGAAAGTCTTCATATGCCGATTACTACAATTGCTCGCCAAATCTGCTTGACGTTTTTGATTATCTATATGCTTACGATAAAAACATCATCAGTATTGATGAGGTTTATAAAGCTTTCTTTGAAAAAATCGGCATCAAGACAACGATTAATGAACTATCGATTCTTTTCACCGAAAAAACATATTATTATCTTTTGCAGAAACTATCTGCCATCGGCGTTTATGACAAGGACAACAAAAAATATATTAAGGATAGCTCTATTTTCATTCTAGGCAAAGAACTGTATTTTAAGATCGTTGATGTAATATTGAATGTCGAGTTAAAACGTGGCGAATCAGCGACTGTATTCTCAGAAGCAATATCATCAATAGTATCCATATATGGAACAGAACGATTGGGTGAAGTTCTTTTGGCGCTTGGAAAAGACCCGTTTGATCGCGGAGCTTATTATAGCTGGTATTCAAAACCTGGCAAGAATTACTGCTTATGTCATCTACTAAAGAATTGCTATCCTCTTGATGATGAAACATATGACGACTTTAAGGAAGTGATCGATAGACTCCATTTATCGCCTTCACGCCTGTCAGAACTGGCGATGTATGCGCCTCAATGGATGGACTGGATTGAGGAATATCTTGATTATCCAGGTTTCAGCAGCGGCTGCTACTATTTCATGGCTCATATGAATGAACGTTTTGACGAAAGAAAGATTGCGCATATTGCCCGTTATACTCCGTTAAGTACCGAAGAACTAAATGATGGATGTTTTGATTCCAAGTGGTTTTATGAAGTATATGAAATGCTTGGCGAAAAACGATTCAATCTTCTATATGACGCTGCAAAATATATAGCTGATGGCAGCAAACATGCTCGCGCTCGTAAGTATGCTGATGCTGCAACGTCAAAGGTGACTCAGAATCAGCTAGAAAAAGCTATCAGCGATAAACGAAACAAAGATCTGCTGATGAGCTATGGCATTCTTCCTGTTGCAGATGAAAAAGATAAATTGCATCGTTACGAATTCCTGCAAAGATTCTTGAAAGAATCCAAAAAGTTTGGATCGCTACGTAAGGCCAGCGAAAGCAAGGCCGTTGATATTGCTTTAAAGAATCTTGCGACCAATCTGGGATATGCCGATTCATTGCGTCTTACTCTAGCTATGGAATCTGCTTTAGTTGATGCAAATAGCAGCTTCTTTGGAACAACAAAGATCAAAGATTATGAACTAAAAGTCATTGTTGATGGCGAAGGCCAGACTGCTTTATCGATTCAAAAAGATGGCAAAGCAATTAAGGGCATTCCTGCCGCAATCAAATCTGATGAGCAATATCAGGATATCAAGGCTTTTGTTGCCAAATTGAAGCAGCAACGTTCACGATGCATTTCAATGTTTGAAAGTGCTATGGAAAACAAAGAAACATATTGCCTAAGCGAATTAAAAGTGTTGCTGAAGAACCCTGTAATCAAACCATTGTTGACTAATCTTGTGCTAACGAATGGCAAAAAGAGTTTCTTGATTGAAGATGAAGATAAAGATGAAGAAGTTAGATTTGCCCATCCATATGATCTGTATGTAGAGAAGAGCTGGTCTAAATGGCAAAGCCGTTTCTTGAAACTGGGCAACGATTCTGGAATCAAGCAGCCATTCAAGCAAGTATTTAGAGAATTATATTTAAAGCTTGATGAAGAACTGGATTCTCCATACTCAAGAATGTACGCTGGAAACCAAATACAAGCCAAGAAAGCTGTTGCGGCTCTTAAATCGCGCAAATGGATTGTTGATGAAGAAGAAGGCTTGCAGAAGGTATATTACAAGGACAACATCATTGCGACAATCTATGCTTTAGCCGATTGGTTCTCACCATCGGATATCGAACCTCCAACGGTCGAATATGTCTGCTTCTATGATCGCAAGGACTACAAGCTGAAGCCAATAAAAGAAATCGGCGACATCATCTATTCAGAAGCAATGCGTGATGCCGATCTGGCGGTAAGCGTTGCCCATGCGGGTGGTGTAGATCCAGAAACAAGCCATTCGACCATCGAGATGCGTGCTGTCATCGCCAAGTTCAATGTGGAACTCTTCAAGCTCGACAATGTGTCATTCGAGAAGAGCCATGCCTACATAAAGGGAAAATTCGGCGAATATACTGTCCATCTTGGAAGCGGCGTAATCCACAAATCTGGATTGCAGATAAACATTCTGCCGGTTGCTTCACAAAGCAGAGGCAAGATTTTCTTGCCGTTTGTCGATGAGGACCCAAAGACGGCAGAGATCATCAGCAAGATTCTGCTGCTTGCAAGAGATGACAAAATAAAAGATCCAAGCATCCTGTCCCAGATTTCATGAGAAGACAGATACCTTGATTATCTTTTCGAAAACGAGCATTTTGTTGTTTAAAAAGTTAATACAAACATTTATAATATTATTGGTCATAAATAATATAGGAGGAAAGAAAAATTATGGCAGTAAAAGTTGCAATTAATGGCTTCGGACGTATCGGCAGATTAGCATTCCGTCAGATGTTCGGTGCTGAAGGTTATGAAGTAGTAGCAATCAACGATTTGACTAGCCCTAAGATGCTGGCTACTCTGCTGAAATATGATTCAGCTCAGGGTGGATACTGCGGCAAATTTGGTGAAAACCTTCATACAGTTTCTTCTAAAGAACCTGAATTCGAAGAAGATGGAAAGACAGTTAAGGTTCCTGGATCTATCACAGTAGATGGCAAGGAAATCACAATCTATGCTATGCCTAACGCAGCTGATTTACCATGGGGTGAATTAGATGTTGACGTAGTACTGGAATGCACAGGCATCTATACATCAAAAGCAAAGGCACAGGCTCATATCGACGCTGGTGCCAAGAAGGTTGTCATTTCTGCTCCAGCAGGAAACGATCTTCCAACAATCGTTTACAATGTAAACCACAACACACTTACTCCAGAAGATAAGATCATCTCTGCAGCTTCTTGCACAACCAACTGTTTGGCTCCAATGACAAAGGCTCTGAACGACTATGCTCCAATCCAGTCAGGCATCATGACAACTGTTCATGCTTACACAGGCGATCAGATGATTCTTGATGGTCCACAGAGAAAGGGTGATGTTCAGAGAGCTAGAGCTGGCGCTATCAATATCGTTCCAAACTCAACAGGTGCTGCAAAGGCTATCGGTCTTGTAATCCCTGAATTGAACGGCAAGCTTATCGGTGCTGCACAGAGAGTTCCAACAGCTACTGGTTCTACAACAATTCTTCACGCTGTAGTTAAGGGCGAGAACGTTACTGTTGAAGGCATCAATGAAGCTATGAAGGCTCAGGCTAACGAATCATTCGGTTACACAACTGAAAAGCTGGTTTCATCTGATATCATCGGCATGAAGTTTGGTTCATTATTCGATGCTAACCAGACAATGGTAACTGACATGGGTGATGGCTTGTTCCATGTACAGGTTGTTTCTTGGTACGACAACGAAAACTCTTACACATCACAGATGGTAAGAACAATCAAGTACTTGGCTTCTCTATAGAGAGCTGCTTGAATCAACAAAACTAGCGCAACTTCGGTTGCGCTTTTTTCATCCCTTTTTCACTTATGAGACATCTCTTTCCTGTATAATTAATGCGTGAGACTTAAAGAGAACCTTATTATGATTGCCATACTTCTTGGTCTTCTGCTCTCGACATGCGTTGGCATCGTCTACAAAAGCAGCAAGGACGCCAAACTTGCGCAAGAGGCATCCATAGAAGCTGAAAGGGAAGCCCAAGCCTTGGCTGAAGCCATATATGTTCCAGACTATTCCAATGAAGTAACTGACTATTGGGATGTGAAACAGGAAGTCATGGATACAATCGTAAGATATGTGAACATATACTACAAGAACATGTCAACCTTGACTTTCAGAAACTGCAAGGAAATCTTTGCCGATGAGCTGATGGCCGAAATTTCGAATAAAGCCAATATGCTTCTGGTCGAGACAAGAAAGCTCTATGACTTTGATTTCAGGTTCGATAAGGGCTATTTCGATATATACGTCACCGATTACTGGACAAGTGGAGACGAGTATCATGTCTCATTCCTGGAAGATGACCATTTCTTCTTCAATTATCTTGGCGGCATCGAATCGATTGCCATGGATGTCGAGAACAGTTTCACCATCATCGAAAAGAATGGCAAGTATCTCATAAACGATGTCGAGAAGGTTCAGGGCTACTATTCGTTATTTGAGGACACATACTCAACCGATGAGCTTGATGTCCTATATGAGCGTTATCTTGATCAGCTCAAGGATGAAATTGCTTATGAGAAAGAACAGAGTATGATAGCCAGCCAGAACAGCTACATCTCTACCAAGACCTTCACCAAGCCATATGATCGCACCAAGGCTGTTGCCTATCTTGATAGATACTATCATGACAGAAACAGCGAATGGAACGATTTCGATGATGAAGGCGGTAACTGCCAGAACTTTGCTTCACAGGCACTTCTGGAAGGAAACATTCCGATGGACAGCTATGGCGAATACCAATGGAAGTACTATGGCTATGAGCTGAATGAAGATAATGTAAAGGAAGGACGTTCCAAGTCATGGATAAATGTCCCATTCTTCTATGAATATGCTCTGCATAATGAGGGAGCTGGAATGGTGGCGGAAGTCGGCGTCAATCTCTTCTATAGCGAACCTGGAGACATCATTCAGGTTGGATATGATGGAGAATATGTCCATACGACCATGGTGTCAAGGATAGTGGATGGCCATATCCTGGTAGATTCCAACAGCAATGACCTCAAGGACTATCCGATAGATGCCTATGTCTATCCAAACCGTGTATTGATAAAGATCCTAGGATACAATTCCTAGGATCTTTTTAGCTATACCACGATGGAGCACTCGTACCGCTTCTAAGTCCGGCTCTTCCGCCAAATGCTTCACTATAATTGCATGATGGATTGATGATCCAATTATCGAAACAGGTCAGATCAAGATAATATCCCGCGTAGAAAGCATAGGACATATCTAGGATTCTAGAGACATCCCACAATTCATAGCCGGTGCTAGATAGATTGCTGCACTTGTAGAACATATAGCTGATATCAAGAAGCGATGAAGTCTTAAGGTTACTTAGACCATAGATACTCTGCAATGATGATCTTACGCCTGTCTTGTCGATACTAAACATCATTGACGCATCGGCGAGATTTCCTGTGTCCCAAGAGCTTATATCAAGGCTCTGCAGACTGCTGCAGTTTTTGAACATACCCGACATATTGACCACATTCGAGACATCCCAATCGCAGAGATTCATGCTTGAAGGAACAACGGCATTGTCGAACATATGGGAAAGATCATTTGCCTTGTCTGATACATTCCAGTTTTGGACATCTCCAAGCGATAATAGGCCTGCTCCTTCAAACATGCTGGAGAAGCTGATGTTCGCTTCTACATCCCAAGATGATATATCTCCTATATCTTCTAGCATTCCGCAATAGTAGAATAGCCTAGACATATCATTGCAGCTAGAGGTATCCCAACCCGAGATATCTCCAATATCATTTAAACTATCGCATCCCTCAAACATGCCTGAAATATCATGGACATTTGCGATGCTCCATGAACTGAGATCTCCAGGCGATACAAGCTCGTCCATGAAATAGCACATCATCGACATGTCGTTGCATCTATCTGTCTGCCACAATGACAGATCAAGATATTCGATGCTTTCGCAAGACTTGAACATCTTCGACATATCTTCACACGATGATGCATCAAGACCTGCGATGCCGTTTATTGAACTCAAACGAGTGCAATTCTCGAACAGGGAAGAGGCATAAGCCATCTGACCAGAATCTACAGCATTCAAGAAATCCACAGTTTCAAGATTTCTTAGATCCTTGAAGGCCATCGACATATCATCATTGAATACGACTTTGTTATCGTCGCATGTCGCGATTATGACATCATGTCCATATACATGAAGTACAACGCTTCCATCTTGAGCCATAGATACATCACAATATGGCTCTATGTTTGGATATCCTTTCGTGAATGTAATGGTTCTAGGATCGAGTTCTGAAAGAACCTGATTGAGGCTTTGACCATCAATGATGACATATGATGGCTCTTGCCTGTGTAAGGAAACAGACAGACCGATATGTCCATGCCAATCGCCTGCAGGCATGCCTTCAATATCGACTGTTATGGTATGGCGGGAATTATCGCCTTGGGTAATCTCTAGATGATTGTTGCTTAGACCTCCATAGATATCGTTCTTTCCATATGCATCTTCCATGATGAAGGAATCATCGAAATCGATATGCAACGTTTCGTTAGCTGATAGATTATTGATGATTTCTATATCGAAAGAACCTTCACTTGGATCAATGTGTGAAGGTATCTCGATGGTATATGATTCTTCGCAAGAAGATTGCGTGAAGTAAAAAGGGTTTATGAAACAGTTTATGAGTAAGAGTGACGTAATAATTATGTTTTTCATTCAATCTTCCTGCAAAGAGATCACCAGGTTAAGGGTTCCGTGCCATTCTCCAGCACTCAATTCATCATGGACTATGTCTATTTTGCCAGTAGCTCCTTCTGCTATCTCTTGACAAGAAAAGGAACTCTTTTCATTGCGAATCGTTGGCGCAACAGCCTTTGTACCGCTTGATAGCACAAGATCAGATATGTCGACTACGATAGATGTTCCGTTATAGATATCTCCTTCAAGATGATAATCAAAGGATGTGGTACGATCCGTGACATCTAGCCTTGATGGCAAGGTCAATGTGTAGCTTGGTGGCTGATGGTGGGATATATCAATGAAGTATTCACCATCATAGCTTATCGTGCTAGCTGTTGCAGCAAGCAGCAGCGCAGTGTATATCAATCTTTTCATATATATTAATCAGGGATGCAGGCCCTGATTTTCTATGACAATTCGATGACTAGCGGCAGATCTGCGGTGTATGAACCAGCAGTGATTGCCTCATGGCTTACATTGAACTGTGCGCATGTCAGATCATCGAATTCGGCAGGCAGTTCATCAAAGCCGAAGCTGTTGCCTGTGACATTGATGGTCAGCGGAATCAATGATTTGGCGGTTCCATTTCCATCATCCAGATTGATGGTTTCGCTGTCATCGTAGCCGATGGTCAAAGTTTCATCTGATGCGATATCGCCCATGACATAGACATTGAAGTCCTTGCTGGTAGGCGTAACATCGACACGGGTAGGGAACTTGACCGCATAGCTTGATGTTACATTGGCGTATAGTTCGACTATTCCTTCTTCCGGATTGTTTTCTAGAGTCGTATTTCCTTCTTCAGCTAGAATGCCCATAGGCATGACAAACATCATCAGACATGCGATAAGCGCAGTCAATACTTTCTTCATCTTTTTCTCTCCTTCATTTTCTTATAAGAATATCCTGCTTCTGCTGTATGCCGGACCATAGAACTTCCTTGCTTGTCATATCATATGTCGATATGGAATATGTCAGAGTATGCTGACCTGCATTCAGACAACTGTAGACATCGAAGCGTTCCATCATTCCCGGCTCAACAAGATCGCTTTCATAAAGGATATTGTTATCGTAGATTACTTCAAAGCTCATATATACGTCATTGTTTTCTTTGTTCTGCAGATATAGGTAGGGATAGTCCTTATCTATCTCCAATAGGCCATATCCGATAAGTTCGGTATATCCCTCTTCCTTTGTTTCTCTTATGGGAATATCTGTCTTTGTCTGACTATCGGATATCTTCTTTTCGTTTAGAATATCGCAGCCATTTCTTGTTGCACGGATATCAAGGAATATCATCAATAGGGTAATGAGCAGCAATATGATCTGAACTATAATCAGGATATTTTGTATCTTTTCTTTCTTTTCGTCTCTTCTTTTTTCCATTTTCAACTCCCTTCTGACTAATAATTCGCGTTATTTTGTGCGATTCCTCAAAAAAAAGTATAAAAAAAGTGTTTAGGTACCTTTACAAATAGAAAATAATATTATAATATTTAGGTGCCTAAACAAAGGAGGAAACAAATATGAGTGAAAAATTAAATGAACAGGTAACCAAAGAATTGCTTCTATGTTCAAGATTTCTGAGCCATAGACATGGCCATCACAGAGGTCAGGAACAAATTCTAAAACTGATGAAGGATAGAGAGACATTGTCGCAGAAAGAACTGCAGGAAGAACTGTCAGTAAGACCAGGCTCAATATCTGAAATCATCACCAAGATGGAACATCGCGGTCTGATCGAAAGAACAAGGTCGGAAGATGATTCCCGTGCTGTGATCCTTAAGCTTACAGAAGAGGGAAAGGATGCTGCAGCAAACATGATGGAACCAGAAGACATCTATTCTAGCTTGAATGAAGAAGAACTTCAGAGTCTGAAGGAAATACTTACCAAGCTGAACAATGACTGGATCAGAAGGGAACCAATCCATCGTGGCGAAAGACATTGCCATGAAGGAGGAAGATGTGGCGGTCCACATCGCCATGAAGAATGTGGGAACGGTCCTAGACCTTGCGGAGGAAGAGGACCTGGCATGTGCGGAGGACATGGCCAGGGCATGCATGGCGGACATGGCCCAGGTATGGGCGGTCCCCGTCATCATCATCACGAATTCTAGTCTGAAATTGAGGAGCTAAGCTCCTCTTTTTCGTTTGTTTAAGTCGTAATTACGATATTGGAAAAATGTTCATATTTTGTTGACTAAGTAATAACCATATGGTAATATGAATAAGCAATAAAAGAAGTGGAGGCTTAGCTCAGTTGGGAGAGCACCTGCCTTACAAGCAGGGGGTCACAGGTTCGAGCCCTGTAGCCTCCACCATTTATTTGCCAACTTAGCGCAATAGGTAGAGCAACTGATTTGTAATCAGTAGGTTACGGGTTCAATTCCTGTAGTTGGCACCAGATGATAACAAATAGCCCAGAGATGGGCTTTTTTTGTGTTTTTCATTTTTGAAAAAACACTATGATAAAAGAATAAATACTTCATTTATGAACCAAGTAAATGATTTGTGACCAGTGTTTTTCTAGAATCCATGTTAATTGAAATTTGCTGTTCTATTTGTAAAATGAAATTATGATATTGAACAATAGACAAACAGCAATTCTTTATGAACTGATAGATTCAAACGACTATCTTTCTTATTCGTATCTATGTAATAGATTCATGGTAATAGAGAAAACGATAAGAATAGATATAAGAAAATTAAACGACTTTTTGAGCCAATATGATATACAGATTTTACTAAAAAAAGGAAATGGGTTTTTCCTAAAGTGTACTCCTGAAAAACGAGATAAATTGATGGCCAATTTTGATTATAGGTATAAGGATTCCTCCGAGGTTCACAGTTCATATCATAAGAATGATTTGTCTATTATTTACTACTTATCAAAAGGACCGATCAAGGAAGAAAAACTTGCAGAGAAGTTGAATGTCAGCGTTTCGCTTATAACGAAAGCTCTTAAAGAGATCAGAAATAAAATCAAAGAATATAATTTGACCTTGACATCTAAGCCTTACAAGGGATTGATGTTAGAGGGGAATGAGATTAATATACGCAATTACATAATAGATTCTGTTTCATTCGTAATGCCTGGAGACATTAAGTTTCTCTTCAACGATAATGCAAAAACGTTCAATGTAAGTGAAGACTTGGTAAATGACCTAAAACAGATTTTATACAGCTCAATAAGGACATATAAAATAAACATTTCTCACCAAGGCATAAGTGTAATAATCCTGGCAATTGTTTTCTCTCTGCTCAGAACGGATGAAAATTTTGATGTGGAGTTCAGTGAACAACAGAAAGAGCTAATAAACAGTTTTATCTATTTCGACAAATACAACAGCTTCATTGATGAAATCGAGAAAAAGACGTATAAGACAATCAATAGCAATGATAGATATTTCATCATATCCTATGCTATGCTGCTAAATGACTACAACGAAACGGCTGTTGATAGAAAGTATCTCAATGGTGCGGATAGATATGCTAATGAATTGATGAATGTATTTGATGAATATAAAATATGCGATTCAAATGAACTTCCCGTCTTTAAAACGCAACTGCGTGGAATAATTGAAAACGTGTTAATTAGGAAACAACTGGGCTTTGTAGAAACATATTTTAACAATGGTTTGAGAACTGCTTTGATAAACTCTTCGTTGTCAATGATAATAGGCATATTTATTTATAACAGGCTTGAAAAAAATATCGAATATAAACCTGGCGATTATATATTACTGACCATAGTACATTCCGTTTATTATCAGATAAGAGATATCGTACGTACAAAGAAACTTTGCAATATTGCTGTCTTTTCGCCGATGTATACGGCGGAAGGCTTTACCGTAGCTGACAGAATCGAATATCATTGTGGGCGGTTCATAAATAGGGTTGACGTAATAAACAGTACGGATCTTGTCACGAGGAATGTAAATGACTATGATTTGTTCGTATATTTTGGAGATTATGAACCTGACAATTCAGAGATTACTATTGATAAACAAAAAGTTAGTTACTATTTCAGCAACAAAGACAGGAACGAACTATATGACAGGCTGTGCCTAATGACCAGATTCTACAAGAACTGCTTTGGAAGCTTGAGAAAAGAAGACATAATCGAGAATAATAACGAGGTGTCTGGACTGTATTCCGTTGTTCAGTATGTAAAGAGACTATGTAAGGATGATGAACTCTTGCTCGAGCAATTGGAACAGACTCCACTGACAAGTCTTCTAGTGTATAAAGATACGTTTAATATCATACTATTTACAGATAGAAACGATCTAAAGACAACAAAGCTTATTAAATTGAATAAGCCGATAAAGTATAATGACCAAAGCATCTTGAGAGTGATGATAAATATCATTAATAGTAGCAATAGCGCAATTAATATAAAGACTATAGAAAATGTTATTAGAAAGATGAGCGAGCACATAACATACAATATTGAGAATGTTGATCTAAATGACGATTTGTTTAGATACTATATAAAAGATGCTATGTAAAAAAGTCCTATTGAACCGGTAGTTTTTGAAGAGGAGTCTCTGAGGCTGAATAATATAATTTTGTTAAACAATCATATGTTAAACAAAGGAGGGGACTAATATGAATGTTCAATTATGGCAGATAATTTTAGTAACATTGTATGCTGGCATAATTAGCTGGGAAAGAGTAACTCTTTACACTAGCATTTCTATGCCGGTAGTTGCCGGATTTATTGAGGGATGTATCCTAGGAGATCCGACAACAGGTTTAATCATTGGTGGCACCCTTGAACTTATGTCTTTGGGCGTTGGTTCATATGGTGGAGCAATCACTCCTGATTACCCATTAGCAGCTATGGTGGCTACTCCATTAGCAATCATGACTGGCGAAGTTGAGCTCATGATTCCTATTGCAGCTACTTGTGCAGCAGTATTCTCTCAGTGCAGAGTATTGTGCTACTACGTTTGCACATTCTTCAATCGTGGAGCTTCAAAAGCGGTTAAGGACGGAGACTATAAGAAATTTGATGTAATGGTAAAATTGGGTATTATTCCGCTATTCCTGTGGAGAGGATTGCCAACATTCTTAGCATTAGTATTTGGCGCCGATATGGTTCAGGGAATTGTAACAATTTGTCCAGATTGGCTTTTGACTGGTTTAAAGACTGCTGCAGGCTTGTCGCCAGCAATTGGTGTTGCAGTTTTGATGAAGACACTTCCAGTAAAGGATTACATCGGATATTTAGTTCTCGGATTTGTGGCTGCAAGTTACTTCGGAACACCTATGCTTGGTGTTGCGCTGATTGGAGCAGCTTTGGCAATAATCCAATACAAGAAAGGCAATACATTAGCAACTAACGGAGGCAACGACTATGACGAATAAGGTTAAGTTAGATAAAAAGGAACTTAATGCTGTTTGGAAGAGATATTTGCTTTCAGCAGAAATGACATTCAACTATGAAAACTATCAGGGTTTGAACTATGCATATTCAATGTACCCTGCATTAAAGAAGATTTATAGCGATGATTCTGATAAGTTGAAAGAAGCTATGGAGAGCCATCTCTCATTCTTTAATACAAACGTAGTTTTAGGTGGAAACCTTACTCTTGGTGTTGACTGCGCAATGGAAGAAAATGGTGCAAGTTTGCAGGATGTAGCTAACCTGAAGACTAGCTTGATGGGACCTTTAGCAGGCGTTGGTGATACTTTGTTCTTTGTTATTCCGAAGGTAATCTTTGGAGGTATCGCTGGTTACATGGCTCTTGAAGGAAACCCTGTTGGTGTAATCCTTTATGTAGGCGTATTTGCCATTTTAAGATTAATTCTAGGTAGATTAATTTTCTTCAAGGCTTATGAAAAAGGTAGCGGTCTAATTACCAGTATGGGCGGAACAATGGATAGCATCTTGAATGCTCTAAGCATTTTAGGTATGACCGTTGTTGGTGCATTGATTCCATGGAGTGTTAGCGCAAGTTGCCCATTAGTAATCAAGACTGGTGAACTCGCAATCGAAATTCAACCATATCTGGATGAGATCATGCCAAAATTGCCTACACTATTATTAAGGAAAGACTTACAACATCATCTATTGAAAGCGCTGTTGAAGTAGCTCTTCACAAAATGGAAGGAGCATATTCACTAATTATTATGTCTTCAACAAAGCTTATTTATTTAATCTTTGCAATCGGCATCATCGGAAGCCTCATTGGTATTCTGTAATAGAAACTAATAAACAGATTTAAAAAACTTTTAAACCAAGGGAGAAATCATCACGTACTTTGATTGGTTTCTCCCTTTGCTTTAAGATATCATTTGAACAGGAGGAACATAATCATGAAGGGCATCAATCATATCAGAATAGATGATAGATTAATTCACGGACAGGTAGCTCTTTTGTGGAGCAGTGGATTGGGAATAAACAGAATAATTGTAATCAATGACGAAGTCGCAAACAACGAGGTTCAGAAAGCGGCACTAAGAATGGCAGCACAGGGAAAGATAAATACATCAATTCTAACAAAAGAAACCGCATATACCAATATTTCGTCTGGCAAATATAGTGAACAGAAATGTATGATAATTCTGAAAAACCCTAAAGATGCTATAGAATTGATGGACATGGGTCTAGCAATAAAAAACATTAACGTTGGAAACATGGTTTCAAGATCCCCTGATGCAGTACAGGTAAAAAGATCAATCAAACTATCGCCAGAAGAAATGAATCAATTCAAGGAATTATCGAACAGAGGCGTAGAGTTAACTGCTCAAATGGTACCGGATGATAAGATAACTTATCTGTTGGATTACTTCAAAGATATACAATAATAGCCGCATGCTAGGAGAGTGAAGTATGGAATATATTACGTATTCTCAGAAATATGAAGATTCAGTCATAGAATTGTGGAATAAAGTTCTTCCTGAAAATGCAATATCTCTTTCAATTTTCAGAAGACAGATTCTTTTTGATGAAAATTTTGATACTAATTTATGTTATTTGGCTTTGGATGAAGGTTTACTTGTTGGTTTTATTTTGGGTATGAAACGGAAATTCCCGTATCTGGAAAGAGGACTTGAACCAGACAAAGCTTGGATTTCTGTCGTTTTTGTTGACGATAAATATCAAAGACGCGGTATAGGAACAAAACTGGTAGGTGTGGTTGAAGAAGAGCTTAAAAAACGTGGTACGAAAGAAATTATTTTTGGAGCGTATAGCCCGAATTATTTTTTTAGAGGCGTTGATAAAGACAAACCTGCTGCATTAGCTTTCTTTAAAAAGATGGGTTACATAGCTGGAGAAGAAAGCTATTCAATGTATAAGGACCTAAATAACTATGTGATGAGCGAAGAGGTTAAATCGAAAAAAAAGGCTTTCGAAGATAGGGGCTTCTCGTTTGTTAATTTTACATATGATTATGCATTGGAATTGCTTGAATTCTTGGGCAAGGAATTTGGAGGAGGATGGAAAAGAAACTGTCTGATGTCAATGCAAAAAGAACGTGCAGAAGATTGTATATTGTTGGTCTTGGATAAAGAAAAGAATATAGTCGGATTCTGTGTTCGCATGACCGATGAAAATCCAATGCGTTTCGGGCCTTTTGGAATAGCAAAGGAATTGCGTAACGAAGGTCTCGGCGGTGTTCTGTTTGAGGTTGCTCAAGAAGAAATGCATAAGAGACATCTCTATCAGATGTATTTTATGTCTACCGATGCACCAGGAAGAAGATTCTATGAACGTCATGGAGTAAAAGTGTTTAAAACATATGTATGGCATAGGAAAAATATCGAATAGGGCGAGGGAAAAATGAACAAAAACATTAACGAATGGTTTGATAACAATAAAGATGCCTTGATTAAACTGTCTGATGATATTTTTAATCACCCTGAAGTAGGCAATACGGAAGAGTATGCATGCAGAAGAACAGCGGAATATATGTCTTCTTATGGTTTTGATGTCAAGAAGATTGTGGTTTCTCCATCGAAGGTTGAAAACGGAGTTATAGCTCGTTTCGGATCCGGTAAACCAGTAATAGGAATCATCGGTGAATATGATGCATTGCCTGGGCTTGGACAAGCTGCAGTTCCATATAGATGCGAGATTGAAGGCCCTGGTCATGGATGCGGACATAATCTTATGAATGCGGCATGCTCATCGGCTGCTGTTGCATTGAAAGAAACTATGGAAAAAGAGAACATTCCAGGCACTATTGTATACTTGGCGTGTCCAGCCGAGGAAGTTCTAACTGGCAAAGTATCAATGATTGCAAGCGGATGTTTTGATGATATAGACGTTTGTGCCGCTTGGCATGATGAAAGAGAGTTTCGTGTAATTGAAGAAGTAAATCAGGCTGATATAATGGTTAAGTTCGATTTTCATGGTATAACCGCTCATGCAGCAGCAAGTCCACACAAAGCAAAAAGTGCTTTGGATGCTGCGCAATTGATGAATATGGGTGTTGAGTTCTTAAGGGAGCACGTTACTGATGATGTGAGAATGCACTATGTATTCGAAGATGGAGGAATAAGGCCTAACGTTGTTCCTGACCATGCTTCGTTGATATATAGTATTAGGGAAAAAACTATGAAAACATGTAAGGAAACGTTTTTGCGCGTAATAAACATCGCAAAAGGCGCTGCAATCATGACAGAAACGACAGTGGATTATACATTACAGGGTGGATGTTACGAGCCAATTATCAACCATACATTGAACAAGGCTATGTATGATGCGGCTATGAAAGTGCCTAAACTTGAGTATTCGAAAGATGAACTGGATTTTGCGAAACAGCTTTATACAAGCGTTCTGAATAAAGAGCCTGTTGGTGAATTGCTTCCAGTTTCGTTTAGCGAATTGACTGGTAAAATTTCATTTGACTATGGGTCATCCGACGTGAATGATGTAAGTCAAGTCATTCCAACCGTGCAGTTATATGGTGGCGCAAAGATTAATGAATTAAGAGGACATCATTGGTCCATGACAGCTTCTGCTGGTTCATCGATAGGCCATACTGCTGCTATATATGCCAGCAAAATACTTGCTCAATTTGGCTATGATTT
This sequence comes from uncultured Bacillota bacterium, assembly GCA_937919165.1. Taxonomy (GTDB): domain Bacteria; phylum Bacillota_I; class Bacilli_A; order Erysipelotrichales; family Erysipelotrichaceae; genus Colivicinus. Next base: position 20,884 of record CALFPO010000007.1, read on the forward strand.
GTTCGTCAATCCGGATATTGTAAAAAAGAGCCAAAACGAGCATAGGAAAACAACGGAGAATAATCAGATATACGAAAGTATACTTTATGAAACGGAACCTAAAGAGATAAAACTTGACTAGATTTTGTGTACTTTTAAAGGGGATAATATGGTAAATATTGATAGTTTGGGAACAGAAACAAGGAACCCAAAAACACAAGACCTTGACTTGCTTTCTACTGACGAGATTCTTCAAATAATGAATGAAGAGGATTTAAATGTCGTAGCAGGTATAAAAGATGCTATTCCAAAGATAAAGGATGTAGTGTTAGCTGCAGCAGAGACCGTTAGAAATGGCGGTAGAGTTATTTATATTGGCGCAGGAACGTCAGGAAGAACTGGCTTGATTGATTCTGTTGAATGTGGGCCAACATTTGGTTGTACCGATGAGTTTACAGGAGTATTGGCTGGAGGACTTCAAGCCGTGGTTAAGCCAGTCGAGGGAGCGGAAGACAACAAAGAATTGGCGGTAGAAGATTTAAAGAAGATTAACGTGACGAATAAAGATCTTGTAATTGGCATTGCGGCAAGTGGCAGAACCCCATATCCAATTGGTGCTATGGAATATATGCATTCTATCGGAGGTAAAACAGCATCCATATCATGTAACAAAAACGCGGAGTTATCTAAGTATGCCGATTTTCCAATAGAAGTGTCTGCTGGACCTGAAGTTTTAACGGGATCAACAAGACTAAAAGCAGGAACATGCCAAAAGATCATCTGTAATATGATTTCTACAGCGACAATGGTTAAAATTGGCAAGGTATACAAGAATTTGATGATTGATGTAAAAGCAACTAATATAAAACTAAAAGCTAGATCAAGAAAAATAGTCATGGAAGCGACCGGCTGTAATTACGAGACTGCCGATATAACTTTGAATGAAGTTGATAATGATTGCAAACTCGCAACAGTGATGATAATTACAAATTGTTCAAAGCAAGATGCAGAAAGAAAGCTTGAACAATCTAACGGCCTTGTTAGACCGGCTTTGAATTATTAAAAATCGTTTTATCTTGAATTATTAACAGTTAGATAATATTTACCATAATAACTTACAAAGGAAATAGTCAAAACCAGTAATTGAATATTTGTTGCATCAGATGATAACAAATAGCCCAGAGATGGGCTTTTTTCGTGGATTACTGCTTTAGGCTCATGTTGTAAAGAATCTAATAGGTATTCATGGTGCGAGATCATATATCTGAATGATGCTTTATGTTTTTTGATATAATTTAAAAAAGATAAGGACTGCGATTATAAAAAAAGCGATAACCGTTTTATTGATACTATAAACTGTATTTACCTTGGTTGGCTGTGGAAAAGATAATAATAATCTCGAACCAGTTGATGCGGCTATTTCGAAGACTACAGATTCTTTGGAAAACGAGCATACAGCAGACATTCGAAAGGATACAGAAGATAAGACTGTTCCAAATGAATTGAAGGATGCAGAGACAGCAGACAAGATGCTGAATGATTCTTTGAATAAAGATGATGATGTCACCGACATGTTTTTCAGGGTCGTGTTCTCATCGACCGACACCCTGATCCAGGGATGCGGAAGCACCGTGATACCTGGAAGCGTCAAGGCAATCGGCGATGATGCCTTCAGGCAGCTCGCCAGTATGGAGACCATCGCGATTCCGGATTCCGTGGAATCGATAGGGCGACATGCGTTCGCCAACTGCATATCCGCCGATCCGATCACGATCCCAAGCGGCGTTAAGACGATTGAAACAGGCGCATTCAATATGGTTCCTCATATCATATACTCCGGAACTGCCACATACAGAGAAGGCGACGAGTTCTGGGGCGCTAAAAAAATGAATTAGGGTTAGTTAAGGTATACATCATGTACTTGAAGACACTAAGCAAGTCAGGAAAGATTACTTTGAAAGACTACTCGCATGAAGAATGCAACATGATTTTTCTTGAGAGAAACAGCTATGTGCTTAGGAAAGAACATAGCTATGGTGATGACTATGGTGGAAGCCATCATAGTGAAGAATGCGAAGTAACTTATGAGGAGATAATCCCCGAATACATCCTGGTAAAAGATGGTCATTTTTGTGGTGTCTGCATCTCTACGGAATATGATTATGCAAACGGTGGATTCAAGAAATATTTAGATGATACATGTTTATTGATTGATGGAAGCGGAAGCAGATATGCACGTTCAGGATTTGACTTTTCTAATGATGATCATAGCCGATGGGATTATGTTGATTACTATCTGGTTGAACGTGAAGAAGCTGAATAATTGCATCTATAAGCAGTCTAGAATACCGTTCATGTCATTCATGATGGTAGAATATTGTTGGAAATAGAATATTTTCATAGAGGTAATTATTGATGCATAAGCTTAGCATAAATGGCGAAAAGCCTTTTGACATTGATGAGCATTATGAAAAGGATGATCTGGTTAAGATCGACCTTCCTTTTGTGACCGATACGATAATGAACGTCTTTGCTGAAGGCGTAAACGGAAGAATGGAGAATATTGATGGATGCCAATATTATTGTTTCAAGATGCCTGATCATGATGTTGATGTGATCATCAGCTTCGAAAACAATATGGCAAAGAAGAGCAGCTGTTCTCATTCACTGTTTTCTGGCATATTCAGACGAAAGAAATAGTGTGTAAGCGAAAGAATGAGATTTCAGAAGAGAATGAAGCATAAGGGAATAAAGAAGAGACGATTGGTGATCATCTCAATCGCATTGATTCTTTCTTTGGCAGGAGGAATGCTTTTTATGTTTGGTAGCAATCATGTGAATATCAAGGGACAGCATCTCAAGAAATACAGTTGTAGTTCTGGTGGCGGTATGACAGGAGGCTACAATAGCGAAACGATCAGAAGGTATGATGATGGACATGCGCTCATATATACCGAAAAAGCTGAATGGCACAACGATGATCCTGAAGTGAATGAGTATCTGGTTGACGTATCGATCATGGATGAGCTTGAGGAAGTCATCAGAAAAGGCCATATGAATTTCTGGAACCACAAGAAGTTCACCAACATGTTCATTGCCGATGGCGAAAGCGAAGGATATAGCTTCAGTTTTGATGACGCATATGTTTCTTTTTCTTCCCAGTATTATCCGAAGAAGTATCGTGATAGATTGAGGAAATTGGATGACATCATCAAGAAGTACCTGAATGATGCAGAAAGGCTTCCAGGTCTTGTCAATCCTAGAAGGGAAGAAGGCAATCATGATTTCCCTGAAGGAGAGCTTCTGATATATGTCAGTGCCTATCGCAATGATGTGCTAGAAATAAGAATCATGAATGGAACGGATGATGATGTTGAGCTTTCTGGAACATGCAGTCTGATTGATGCCGACAACAATATAGAGATAAGCAAGATGGAGATGGATTCCATTAATGTTTCATCATCTTGCGAAGATAGCTTCAGCGTGTCATTGAAGGAAAGGCTTGCCTCTGGCGACTATAAGCTTGTTATTGGAGAAACAGCAGTTTCTTTTGTCATCAGATAGATAATTATTGAAATTTATTTAAATAAATAATTCTATTCGCAACCATAATTAACGGTTGATAGAATATTAAAAAATGTAAATAAGACTTTAAACAAAGCACTTAATTAAGAAAAATTAAAAGGTTAGAACGAAACGTTCCAGCCTTCTTTTATTACAATAAACTTGGGTTTGTCAATTTCAATTATTGAACACAAATTGTGTATTAATAGGAATTTGCAAGTTTACATACCCACCATTGTCTATTAAAACAAGCGTTTTCTCATTCTTTATTTTGAACGTGAATGTTGTATTTTGCGTAGTGGCTATAAGCGTTCCTTTTGTTTCTTTATATGTTCCATATTCTGAATAAGATACAATTGCGCCCGCACATAAGCGGAATTCATTTTTGTCGGTATCCAACTCTATATATGGTGTCATAAATTCCTCGTAATCCCCGACTGCATTGTATTGTCCATTGCATAATTTTGACGTTTCGGAATTGCAACCAACTAACATGAGAATAGTCACAATAGTCAAGAAAGCAGTAATATGCTTTTTCATATATACCTCCTGCAAATTCTAATTTATCCTTTTATATTGTATAAAATTAGTTAACTTTATTTTTTATCAACCGATTCTTATGGTTGCGAAATAATTCTAAAAAATATTGTGAAATAATTCACTAAACAATATAATTGTGTTAAAGGATGGTATAGAAAATATGTCAAATCGTTTTGTTTTGAATGAAACCTCATATCATGGAAAGGGTGCGATAGAGAATATCGTTCCTGAAATCAAGGCACGTGGTTTCAAGAAAGTGTTTGTTACAGCAACACCAGATCTTATCAAGTTCAAGGTTACTGACAAGGTAACCAAACTGCTGGATGATGCCAAGATCGGATATTGTGTATATAGCGATATTCAGCCTAACCCAACTATCGAAAATGTGAAGGGTGGCGTAAAGGCCTTCAAGGAAGCCAAGGCTGACTGCATCGTCGCAATCGGTGGCGGCTCAAGTATGGATACTGCCAAGGCAATTGGCGTAATCATCACAAATCCAAAGTTCAAGGATGTAAGATCATTGGAAGGTGTGGCTCCAACCACAAAGCCATGCGTTCCTATTCTGGCTGTTCCTACAACCGCTGGTACTGCTGCTGAAGTTACAATCAACTATGTAATAACCGATGTCCAGAAGAAGAGAAAGTTCGTCTGTGTCGATGTTCATGACATTCCAGTGTGCGCATTCGTTGATCCAGACATGATGTCAACAATGCCTAAATCACTGAAGGCTTCTACCGGTATGGATGCTTTGACACACGCAATCGAAGGCTACATCACCAAGGGTGCCTGGGAACTCTCTGATATGTTCCACATCAAGGCAATCGAAGTTATCGGCAAGTCACTGAAGGCTTCTTGCGATGGCAAGGCTAGCGGTGAAGAGGGCATGGCTCTTGGACAGTACATTGCCGGCATGGGATTCTCTAATGTTGGTTTAGGTGTAGACCACTCTATGGCTCATACTCTGTCTGCCTACTACAATATGCCTCATGGCATGGCTTGTGCCATCTTGCTTCCAACCGTTATGGAATTCAATGCTCCAAAGACCGGCACAAAGTATAGAGATATTGCCAAGGCATTGGGTGTAAAGGGAACTGAAAACATGAAACCAGCAGAGTACCGCAAGGCTGCATGCGATGCTGTAAGAAAACTGTCCAAATCAGTTGGCATTCCTGCTGACCTTAAGGGTGTGCTGAAGGAAGAAGATATTCCGGCTTTGGCTGAATCTGCATATGCTGATGCATGCCGTCCAGGCAATCCAAGAGAAGTTAGCGTTAAGCAGATTGAAGGTCTCTACAGATCACTCCTGTAATATAGAATTAGTCAAAAGAATAAAAGAAAGAGTCCAGCGATGGACTCTTTCTGATTGTTTGCCTGGTGCCGACTATAGGACTTGAACCTACCACCTACGCGTTACGAGTGCGTTGCTCTACCTGATGAGCTAAGTCGGCATTAGATGGTGAAGGTAAATTCACCCAGCAGTTCTATTTTAGCACTTTCTTTGCCTTCTTTGCTTGAATACATGCTTCTGTATCCTAAGGGCTGAAGGAACCTGATGTTGCTTATATATAGCTGTTCATCGATATCGCCGATCTTGAAATTGTTGTTTGTAAGAGAGACAAGCTCAATGGCACTCTTGCCGAAGGTGACAAGGCACGAACCGCCGAGAACAGGATTGATGCTTTCGCTTGCTATTCTTGAAGCTTCCTCAAGGGCATGTTCCTTCTCTTCAAGAAGCTTTCTTTTGCTTTCGACCTCTTCTATGGCTGCGAAATCTTCTTCGTGGACGCTGATATATTTCTTTAGCTCAAGGATAGAATTCTTTAGCTTAGATATGGTTTCTTCTGCTGAAAGTTCAGTGACAAAGAAATGAATGTATGGCTTCATTGTTTCATAGAGACTTGCATAGTCTACGCCATCGTTCATGATTCTGCTGAAATCGGATACATCGTCAAGAAGCTCTTTGGTATTGAAGACGATATCATCTTCCATCATGACCAGTTCTTGAGAGATATCGTAGTAATTGAAGCAATATGTGCTGTCGGTTTCCGCAAAGCCAAGCTTAAGCAGGACATCTTTCACATAGCCATTTCCTTCTTTTGCGATATTTGGATTGATGGTCAATGAAACGTATCCGTTGTTCTTCATATAGCTGATGAGATCCTTGATGAAGGATTCAAGCAGATCAAAGTCGTAGTAGTTGATCAGGAAACCATATGGGCACATGAGCGAATAGCTTTTCTTGAATAGAGACTTGCTTTCCTTTATGAGAAACATGCCAAGAGCGCTATAGACATCATGTTCATCGACATAGCCCAAGAATAAAGGCTCAAGTCCATCAAGAGACTTATAGTCTGCCCAATTGCTGGTCTGATAGAAAGTTACATTAGGTTCGCTGACCACAAGATCGTTGAATCTATCGCTTGAAATTTCTACTAGCTTCATATTTCTATATTACAACATTTTCTTTCAGATAATCGATAAGTGTCTGCCTATCGTTTGTGAGACTCTTGCTGTGAATCGCATCCAAAAGATGCTGCTTCACAATCTTTATTTGGTTTCCTTTGTATCCGAAAGTTTCGATATCGTTGCCGTTGACCGAAAGCTCATTTGCCTCAACCATATACTCTTCAAGCTGTCTGTATCTTTTGCTTAGGTCACGACGTGTCAGCTCTTCAAGATACTTCAGAATATCTATTCGATGGAAGTCAGAAAGGGTACTGATGAAGGAATAGTCATCATCGATATCGATGAAGCTTGCGGATATGAGCGTTCTGATGAGATCGATTTCATCTTTGGAATATTTCAGTTCCTTGAGGCTTATGTGATTGACATCCTTGAGAAGATAGGCAAGGGCGTAATAGGGGTTAGAGAAATCATTTTCTCTATCTGTTTTTTCGAAAGGCATGAAGACCTTGAAGACATCAAGATATTCGTTGATGAGACTGAAGGCGTCTTTGAAGGAAAGAATCTGCAGAAGCTCATCCTTCTTGCGCTCGTGGGATATGAAAGAAAGAAGATGGCTATTTTCGAATATGGCGTTTCTAGTCTCTTTTTCGATCTCAAAATTCAGTTTGACTTTGAATCTTAGAGCCCTAAGCATCCTTAAGGCATCCTCATGGAAACGGTCGTCAGGATTGCCGACAGCTCTTATGAGCTTTCCATTCAGGTCATCGATGCCGCCAAAGCAGTCAACGATCTTGAGATCCTTATCCATAGCCAAGGCATTGATGGTAAAGTCTCTTCGCTTCAGGTCTTCCTGCAGTTCATCGGTGAAGGATACTTCTTTTGGATGACGATGGTCATCGTATTGTCCCTCTTTGCGGTATGGCGTTATCTCGATTGGCAGATGATTGATGTGCACAGCCACCGTACCATGCTTCTTGCCGATATCATATACTGTATACCTGTCAAACAGCATCTTTATGGCGTTTGGATAGGCATTGGTGGTGATGTCATAGTCGCTGTTTGGCCTGCCTAAAAGATAGTCTCTGACGGCTCCACCGACTATATAGGCCTCATAGCCTGCATCATTCAGGATATTGAGCGCTTCAAGCGCTTCATCTTTGATTTTCATATGTCCAGATATGCCATTATTTTACAATATGCAATGATTATGTGGTAGAATTAGAACGTTGAAAATATAAGAAAGAAGAGAAAAGAAAGAGAATGAAAGAAGTATTTGAACTCGATTTCTACGGTCGTAAGTTAAGCGTCGAGACTGGTGAAATCGCAAAGCAGGCCGGAGGAGCCGTAATCGTCAGATATGGCGATACCGTTACTCTATCTACTGCGTGTGCCTCAAGTGTGGCCAAAGACACTGATTTCTTCCCGCTGACTGTTTCCTTTGAAGAGAAGCAGTATTCAGTAGGAAAAATTCCTGGGGGATTCCTCAGAAGAGAAGGCAGACCTTCAGAACATGCAACACTTACTGCACGTCTGATTGACCGTCCTATCAGACCTTTATTTGCGGAAGGATTCCGTAATGAAGTACAGGTCGTAAACACCGTATTGTCAACCGATACCGACAACTCTCCGGAAATGGCCGCTATGTTCGGTGCATCACTTGCGCTCTGCATATCGAATATCCCATTTGATGGACCAATCGCTGGTGTCAAGGTCGGCTATATCAATGGCGAATTCATCGTCAATCCAACTGTTGAGCAGACCAATGAATCACTGATCGATCTGACGGTTGCTGGAACCAAGGAAGCTCTCAACATGGTTGAGGCTGGCGCCAAGGAAGTATCCGAAGATCTGATGTTGGATGCTTTGATGTTTGGCCATGAGAAGGTAAAGGAACTTTGTGCCTTCGAAGAAGAGATCATCGCCAAGGTAGGCAAGGAAAAGATGGAGGTTGTTCTTTATGAGATCGATCCTCGCATCAAGGAATATGTCAATGAAAACGGCAAGAAGCGTCTGGAAGAGGCTGTCTCTATCCATGACAAGCTAGAAGCATATGCTGCACAGGAAAACATCACCAATGAGATGAAGCAGCATTTCGAGCAGATGAGCGACTTAAGCGAAAAGGAAATCGACAAGCTCATCAAGCAGACTGGCGAATACTGCGACGAGATCATCGCCAACGAAATAAGAAGATTGGTATCTGAAGAGAAGATCAGACCTGATGGACGTGCTCTCGATGAGATCAGACCGCTCAATTCACAGGTTGACCTACTGCCTAGAGTACATGGTTCAGCTCTGTTTACTCGTGGACAGACTCAGGTAATGTCTATCACGACCCTTGGTCCTTTAGGCGATAACCAGATCATCGATGACTTGACTGAAGTCGAGTCTAAACGTTTCATGCATCACTATAACTTCCCACCATACTGTGTTGGTGAAACAGGCAGAATGGGCTCTCCAGGCAGAAGAGAGATCGGCCATGGCGCTTTAGGCGAAAGAGCTCTGAAGCAGGTTCTTCCTAGCGAAGAAGAATTCCCATATGCAATCAGAACTGTTGCAGAAGTAATGGAATCTAATGGATCAAGCTCACAGGCTTCAATCTGTGCAGGCACCATGTCTTTGATGGCTGCTGGTGTTCCTATCAAGGCTCCAGTTGCCGGCGTGGCAATGGGTCTAATAACTACTGGCGACAACTACGCTATATTGACCGATATCCAGGGTGCTGAAGACCACTATGGCGATATGGATTTCAAGGTTGCCGGAACTAGAGAAGGCATTACAGCTCTGCAGATGGATATCAAGTGCAAGGGCATAACCAAGGAAGTGTTCAAGGAAGCATTGGCGCAGGCTCATAAGGGCAGAATGCAGATACTTGATAATATGGCTACAGCTATCGCTGAACCTAGACCAGAAGTATCAGAATACGCTCCTAAGATGGTTACATTCAATATTCCAGTCGACAAGATCAGAGAAGTCATCGGTACTGGCGGCAAGGTCATCAACGAGATCATCGCAAACTGCAACGACGTCAAGATCGATATCGATGATGACGGTAAGGTTGTCATCTATCATACAGACAAGGAAGCCATCAACAAGGCCAAGGCCATGATCGATGACATCACCAGAGAAGCTAAGGTAGGCGACATCTATGACGCTACTGTAGCCAGACTCGAAAGCTATGGCGCATTCGTAGAGCTGTTCAAGGGCACTGATGCTTTGCTGCATGTGTCAAAGATCAGCCATGAACGCGTAAACAAGCCATCTGATGTGCTCAAGATCGGCGACAAGATCAAGGTAAAGGTTACCGAGATCGATGAGAAGGGCAGAGTGAACGTATCTGCCAAGGAACTTCTTCCAAAGCCTGAAAAGGAAAACAAGAAGGAAGAAGTAAAGAAAGAAGAAGAAAAGACCGAAGAAGTAAAGGAAGAGAAGAAAAAAGGCGAAATCCGTATCTTCGGCAAAAAGAAGCAATAATATGGACAATGCCTCAGTCACAATAGACTGAGGCATTTCTTTACTGTTGGTTGTTGAGATTCTTTCTGGCAATCAGCTCTTTGGCGGTTGTCATGTCGGTGATAAGAATATTGATACGTTTGGATGCCAATGCTCCTAGTATGGCATTGATCTTTTCTTGACCATAAGCAATAGCCACGATTATCGTTCGGCTAGAGAAGTCATCAAGCTTGATCGATAGCGTCTTTTCATCCCCTGAGAAATTGACTGTCTTTCCTTCACTATTCAGCACTGAGCCGCAGCATGATACTACGGCATTTTTTTCGTTCAGTTCGATTAGGTCATCATCGGTCAAATAGCCTGTTTCAAACAATGTAGAGGTCTTGTCCTTTAGATGTCCCATGCCGACAAGAACGACATTGGCTTTCTTTGCCATCTTGACGACCTCCCTTATTTCTGGTTCATCCAACAATAGGTCTCTGATCTTCTTGGAAGATACGGTTGATGGAGCTGACAGCAGATATGATGAGCAGTTCCATTTGTTGGAAAGATTTGAGATGGAGGACAGAGCTTGCCATCTGGAATTCTTGGGACCAATTGAGCCAACCACCGGAACCAGCGTTATGCCACGCCTATTGATATTTGGCATGTGGCTGGTGACATGAAAGAGGGTCTTGCCGGAAGAGACGCCGACGATATCGTCATCCCTGATGGCTCTTCTTAGGACCTCGCCGGCGGCAACGCCAAGCCTTTCATAGAATTCTTCAAGATTTGATCCGGCATCCTCCACAACATTGCAGTCATAGAAGTTGAAAGCGTTCCTGAGTTCCTTTTCGATCTCATACTTTTCAATTTCGGAATCCTGTATCTGGATATGAACGATGCCTTCGTCGATAGCTTTGGATAAAAGGCGGGAAACCTGAGATCTTGATAGCCCAACGATGGAAGCTATGTTATCTTGAGATTTGCCTTCTTTGTAGTAGAGTGAAGCGATTTTAACCAATAATTCACGTTTATTTTTAGATAACATGCTTTAATTTTAACATCTTTTTATGAAATGCACAAATGTGCACATTATGGTAGCAATTACATTAATTAAAACTATCACAAGCAAAATATGCAATAAAGTGCAATTATATAGAATAATTGCATTGAAAGGGCTTAAATTAATGAAAATAAGTGAATTTATGTGAAAATATGTTTGAAAAACAAAAACTATTACAATAAAATACCTTTTGTAAATTCAAATATGTGACACTTTTTTGGGTTATTAGCGTCTCGTACGCCTAATAATAAATTGAATCTTTGATTTAATTTGGACTTTAAGTTCTCAAGACGAAAGGGGGAGAAAGATTTATGGTCCTACAGGCTATTTTAGTTGCTATTATTTCAACTATTTCTGGCTGGTGGTTCTCACATCTGATCACTAGAACTTGGCTGTATCCTATCTGGAACGGTTTCCTAGTTGCATTGGTAATGGGTGAACCAATCGAAGGCATGAAAATCGCTGCCGCAATCAACTTGCCATTAGTTGGTTTCGTTACTGCAGGCGGTTCTATGCCTTCAAATGCACAGTTTGCCGGTTCTGTTGGTACTGCTTTAGCTATCGCTGCTTATAAGGCTAACGGCGCCATGACTGTTGAACAGTGCGTTGCCATTTCTACCATCGTTGGTGGATTTGGTACATTCGTTTGGACTGCTTATATGACAGTTAACGCTAACTGGGTTCATATGGCAGACAAGTTCTTGGCAGAAGGCAATATCAAGATGGTTAGAGTTATGAACTATCTTCCTTCATGCTTGGTATCAATCGTATTGAATGGCATTCCAGGCTTCTGTGCTTGCATGTACGGTGAAGCATTTGGACATGCCCTAGCTGCATTCCCTCAGTGGATTATGGATGCATTCACTTTAGCAGGCGGCATCTTACCAGCATTAGGTATCGGCATGTTGCTGAATTACTTGGCTAAAGACAAGATCTATCCATACTACTTCTTAGGTTTCGCATTGAGCGCATTCTTCGGAATCTCTACAATGGAAATCGTTGTTTGTGGTGTAATCATTGCGGCTATCGTTTACTTAAACGGTAACAAGGAGGTTGCATAATGCCTAACTTAACTAAGAAAGATCTCGTAAAGAACTGGGCTTTAGGTTACTCATCAGAGTGCTGCTACAACTACGAACGTTTACAGGGTTTAGGTAACACTAACTCATTCATGCCTATCATCAAGGCATTGTATCCAGCTGAGAAACAGGCTGAAGAATTGAAGAAATATTTGGTATTCTTCAACACTGAGCCATCTTGGTTAGGTACTTGTATCCATGGTATATCAGCTGCTATGGAAGAAAAGAGAGCCAACGGCGAAAACGTATCTGCAGAAGAAATTCAGGGCTTACGTTCAGCTTTGATGGGTCCTTTAGCTGGTATGGGCGATATTGTTTCACAGTCTATCGCTTATCCAATCTTAGCTGGTATCTGTATCCAGTTTGCCTTAGAAGGCAACGTAATGGGTCCAATCCTATTTGAAGTTGTCTATAAGGTTCTCATGATCGGCCTTGGCTATAACTCATACATGTTGGGTTACAACAAAGGCAAGGACGCTATCGTTGACCTGCTGAAGTCAGGTATCTTCGACAGAATCCTTGAAGCTGTTTCAATCGTTGGCTTGATGGTTGTCGGCTACATGACTTACTCTAATGTTGCAATCGACCTCGGCTTTATCAGCTGGGAAGTTCAGAACGCTCAGGGTTCAGTCGGCTTCAACCTTCAGGAAAAACTGTTTGACAGCATTTTCCCAGGCTTACTGCCATTGATTGCTGTATTGGTTATCTCTAATCTGCTCAAGAAGAGAGTTAAGCCAATCACTATCATTCTTTGGGTATTCGTCATTTCATTCGCTTTGATCGGCGTTAAGTTCCTTCTTGGCGGCTACGCTGGCTAATACTTTTTAGAATCATGACAATGCGAGGTTTTTTGCCTCGCATTGTCGGGAAAAGAGGAATATATGGGTAAAGTAGGAATCTATCCGTCCATCATGTGCTGCAAGCCATGGGACATTAAAGAATATATAGAAGAATTCGAGAAGCATGACATTACCTCAATCCATTTCGATGTAATGGATGGACACTATGTGCCAAATATCATGCTTGGCTCAGCATTCTTCAAAGATATAGCTTCCATCACGAAGCTTCCGATCGATGTTCATCTGATGGTTGAAAAGCCAGAACTATTCATCGATTATTTTGCATTCAGAAAAAACGACTATTGCTGTTTCCATCCGGAAACGACAAATCAGCCCTACAGATTGCTGCAACATATCAGATCCAAGGGTGTGAAGGCGGGATATGCCATATCTCCAGCCATAACTGTTGATTACATCGCCAATTCGCTTGGTGTACTTGACTATGTGCTGGTGATGTCCATCAACCCAGGCTTTGCTTCACAGACCATGGTTCCTGACCATATTGCCAAGCTGAAGACCATCAGCGAAATCTGCAAGAGTGCTGATCATAAGATTGAAATCATTGTAGATGGCAATACCAATGTCGAAAACACCAAGAAGATGATCGCCAATGGCGCTGATGGTGTTGTCGCAGGAACATCTTCTATGCTGAAATACGGTCCAGAAACTTTTGATAAGTACTACAGCGACTATATGGAAGCTATCAAGTAACATCTACTGAAACATAAAGGAGAGAAATAATGGAAAACAACCTAGTATTCGTAAGAATTGATGACCGTCTGATTCACGGCCAGGTAGTAACAGCGTGGCTTCATGCATATTCGAATGTAACGCACGTATTGGTGGTCGATGACTTCACAGCCAAGGACCCATTCATGCAGACAATGTTTGAGCTGCTGATTCCTAAAGGAATTACAATCGAAATCAAGACAGTGGAAGATGCTATCATCAAGTTCAAGAATGGCTTAGACAAGCCTACGATGATGATCGTCAAGAATCCTGCTGTAATCAGAGATTTGATTGATGGCGGTGTTGATATCGACAAATTCAATATCGGTGGCATGGGCATGACCGGCAATAGATACAAATTCTATAGAAACATATCTGCCGATGATGAAGAGAGACAGATCCTTAAAGATCTAAATGCCAAGGGCGTGAAGATAGAGATACAGATCATTCCAGCTCAGGAATGCTACGATGTTTCGCAGCTGTTGAAATAAGGGCGGCTATCGTATATGAAAGCTGCTAGATTACACGCTATCGGCGACTTCAGAGTCGATGAGATCGATATTCCTGAAGTGAACGGCGAAGAGCTTCTTTTGAATGTCGGAGCATGCGGCATATGCGGTTCCGATATTCCAAGAATCTTTACACTTGGCACATCAAGACAGGATTATCCTTTGACGATCGGCCATGAATTCGCAGGAACTATAGAAAAAGTTGGACCTAATGCTGATCAGAGTCTTGTAGGCAAAAGAGGAGCCATTTTCCCATGCATACCATGCAGAGAATGCTCATCATGCCAAAGTGGCAACTATGTCATGTGTGAGAATTATGGCTATCTTGGTTCAAGAAATAACGGTGGGTTTGCAGACTATTGCCTGATACCATCGGCATGGCATTTTATCGAATCAAGCAATCCCGATCTTCCGATCGAGGCTTTGGCTATGACCGAGCCTTGTACGGTTGCTCAGCATTCAATCAGAAAAGGTGGCGTAAGCAATGGACAATATGTCGCCATCTTCGGTGCAGGCCCTATCGGAATCATGACAGCCAGATGGGCAACACTGTTTGGCGCAAAGCCAATATTGTTTGATGTTGTAGACGAGAAGATTGAATTCGCCAGAGAAAGAGGCTGCCAAGCCTACAACAACAGAAGCGAGAATCCAGTCGATGTGATCAAGAGAATCACTGGCGGAAAGCTTGCGGATGTCACGATCGAAGGCACTGGCTATGGTTCGGCGCTTGGACAATGCGTTGAGTGCACAAAGACTTTCGGAACAATCGTTTTGATGGGCAATCCGGTAGGAGATACGCAAATCGCTCTTAGCCAGCATTCGCTGATATTACGAAAAGAATTGACCATTGTCGGAATCTGGAACTCACATTTCTTTGATATCCCAATCAATGAATGGAAGGTAACGGTAGAGAATCTGGATAATTGCAAGATGACTGTTACAGATCTGATTACGCATCGAAGCGATCTTGATGGCTTGCCAGCATTATGCGATGGCATCCATGATCGTTCGATAAATATCTGCAAAGCATTGTTTGTCAAATAATATGGGATCAAAAAAAGGACAGAAAGTCACAATCACAGGCGAAGAGTATTGCGAGATTCTAGGTGATATCCTTCATGAATACTACAATCGCATCATCTCGGATGATGAGGTTTTCTTGGAGCTTGGGCTCGATAGAAAGAACTCATCCAAGTTTGCGATTGAACTGTCGATAATACTTGGAGTAATGGCTTTGCGACTATTTGGCTTAAAGCATAGCAATGACGGCCTGAAGGCCTTCACAAGAATGCATATCCTTACCAGAGTAGAAGATACCATCTTCGACTTCAACGACAAGGAGAAAGACAACTATGAAGATCTATTTGACCAGAGGTACAACATGTTTGTATCTCTGATTGCTGAACAGAAGACATCATATGATGTGAGGTCTTCTTTTCTTGGCTTTGCAAGATTCCTTATTGCCCAGTTTTCGACTAAAGAAGAAGATGACAACAAGGAAGTCATTCAGAAGACTTCAGCCCATATAGTGGAATATGGAGAGATAATATCGCGCTTCATATCCAAATCAAGAATCAAGACAAGCTCTGCTTTGAGCGGAAAATACGAATTTGTTGTAACGATGTAGATTGACGGAGAAAATGAATGAAAGCATTAGTTATTAAAGGAATAGAAGATGTAGATGTTATAGAGATACCGATGCCTGAAGTAGGAAAGGATGAAGTCCTGATCAAGATAAAGGCCTGTGCTTTATGTACATATGAACAAAGAGCGTATGTCGGCGAGAAGAAAGCGAAATTTCCTTTCCTCGGTGGACATGAGATATCGGGTGTAGTCGAAAAGATCGGTGCGAATGTCGATCCTGATGAATTTCCGATAGGACAGAAAGTCAGTGGAAGGACACAGGTTGCCTGCGGTACCTGCTACCATTGTCGCAGAGGCGAATATGAGCTTTGTGAACATCTAAGCGACTATCGCTATAATGGGCCTGATTGCTATGGCTTTGGCGGAACGGCAGAGTACATTGCGCTTAATAAGTCGCAGGTCTTCCCATATCATGGCGATCTATCGTTTGAGGAAATGGCTTTGACGGAACCTGTAGCCTGTGTGCTGAACAGTGTAGCGATTGCTGACCCTAAGCTTGGCGATGATGCTTTGGTCATCGGCGGCGGAATCATGGGACAGCTTCATCTGATGCTGCTGAAGGCAAGAGGATGTCGAACCATCCTTTCTGAACCTGATGAGGAAAGAAGGAAGTTTGCTTTAGCACGTGGTGTCGATATCTGCATAGATCCTACAAGTGAGGATCTCCATCAACGAATCAAGGAATTGACAAGTGGCAATGGAGTTGAGACTCTTATCAATACGACAGCGATACCATCAGTAGAACAGGATGCCATATCCCTAGTGGCAAATCGTGGGACATTGGTGACATATTCATCTCAGCACCCAGACTCTCCTGTATCGTTCTCTCCTAATTGGCTGCATAACTCCGAAGCTAGACTGACCGGATCCGTGAATCCAAGCATCAAGTCATTCAATCAAGCTGTTGAGGTCTTATCTAAGGGGATAATCAAAGTAGATGGTCTGGTGTCTAAGGTATTCACCATGGATGAAGGCAAAGAAGCTTTTGAAGCAGCCTTGAAAAAGGATACATATCGAGTTGTGATAAGGATTTAAATATGCTCTATACAATGAAAGAACTGCTGGATGTCGCCAGCAAAGAGAATTACGCCATTGCCGCTCCAAACTGTTTCCATGAACTTGATGCCGGGGCATATATCGAGGCAGCAGAAGAATCTAATGCGCCACTTATTCTTGATGTACTGTATACTGCCCATCCCGATATCCGCTTCTTTGGCAATATGCTGAGATACATGGCAGAACACGCAAGTGTTCCAATTGCCATAAATCTTGACCATGGTGGAGCCAAACACGAACATATCAAGGCCATACAGGCGGGCTTTACATCTGTAATGGTCGACCGAAGCGCTTTGGATTTCGATGATAACGTAAAAGAAGTAAAAGAGATTGCCGATATGGCCCATATGGCCAATGTATCGGTGGAAGCTGAACTTGGACATGTCGGCATGGCAAACAATTACGAAAATGATGGAAGCGATAAGCTGACATCTCCAAGCATGGCTAAAGAATACATTGCCTTGACGGATGTGGATGCCTTGGCTGTAGCCATCGGTACAGCCCATGGCGCATATCCAAGAGGCTTTACGCCATATCTTGATTTTGAGAGACTGGTGCAGATCAAGAAAGAGACAGATAGCTTCCCATTGGTTCTCCATGGATCAAGCGGAACCAAGATTGAAGATTTGCGGTCTGCATGTCGACTAGGCATCAATAAGGTAAACATCTCGAATGACCTATGTAAGGCTTCGGCTATTGCGCTGCAGGAAGCTGACCTTGATGGTCAGAAGGCATATGATGTCTGGAATATCGCCAAGGAGGCGACAAAGAAGAAACTGATTGAAATGATTGAAGTATACGGCAGTTTCGGAAAAGGTAAGTAGGATGGCAAAGAAAGAAAGAGAAATTGTGTTCAATGATGGAACATATCGGGATTCAGTAGGCCGAAATGTCATTGTGGATAGGCTTGTCAATGCTATGTATATTGTTCCTAAATCAGGCAATAAGCAATACAATGTCATGAGAGCGAGAAATGCCTTTGTCTTGGCTCTTGGCATGGCATGTGGTGCCTTCATTTCGCTTCCAGCAGCTGTCATAGCTCTAGTGGTGGGCTTTGCTGCGACAGAGTGTTTCTATCGCCTTGTCTATCTGAGAAAGCTTCAGAAGATCGAAAACGAGGAGCTTCCAGAAAAGCCTACGCTTCTTGAAAGATATACTGTCGACAACAATGGCACCCTGATTCTCATGTCGATTCTATCGCTTGTGATGATGGTTGTGCTTCCTCTATATA
>CALFPO010000008.1 GCA_937919165.1 uncultured Bacillota bacterium
ATTGATTCCATTTTGAAGAGAAACGATTAAATTCACTTCCCATGGAAACCAGAATGAATTGCCCATAAACAGCCTCCTTCTTTCATATATGTTTTACTCTGACCTACTATATTTTATATTATCTCAGGCAGAAAGCCCATCAATCTTCAGCCAATATGATGCATGGCCTTAACTTTGGACCTTTTAGACACCGTCAGAATAGAATTTTGTTGTATCATTGTTTATAGGCGAATTATGATCAATATAGACAATGGCGTATCAATCATCATGAATAAATGGCTCTCGGTAAGAAGGGATGAGCTTATTCATTTCATAACCGATGAAACCCATCTCAAGGAAGCTGAAGCCGTAAGCCGTTGGGCCAACGGCGCTGATGCGATCCTGAAGACCACCATTCTGCCATCTCATCTTGTCCAGAATGGTGAGATCATCGAAAAGATGGCAAATATCCTATCGAACGAAAACGTCATAATCGGCGCAACCGATTATTCATTCATAACAACCGATGCCGTAAAGATCGCCATCTCCAATGGCGCAAGATTCCTTTCCCTGCCGCTTTCATGCACCGATGGATCTTCGCTTCTTGAGAACGACTTCATCCTGATGAATCCTAAAGATGCTCTAAAAGATGCCAAGAAGATCAAGAAGCTCATGGACAAAGGCGAAACCGTAAGAGTAACTACAGAGCTAGGAACCGATCTAAACTTCTCTATTAAAGGCAGGACATCGGGTTATTTCAATGGCTGTGCAGCCCACAAAGGTGAAATAGCTTCCGCAAGCTTTGAAGCCTATATCGCGCCAAATGAAGATTCCATGAATGGTGTACTGATGCTGGATGGTTCCTATGGCTATCTTGGCACCGTGTCAAAGCCTATACGGATAGAGTTCAAGGATGGAAAGATCATTGATGTTCAATCCGAAGATGATGGCAAAAACAAGCTCATCAGCTATATAGAATCCTTCAACGACAAGACCATGTATAAGCCAGGCGAATTCGGCATTGGACTGAATCGTCTATCCAAATGTCGAGGCGTGTGCTACATCGAAGATGAATCTGTCTATTCTACCTTCCATATCGGTATGGGCAGAAACATCTCCTTAGGTGGCATACAAAAAGCCAAAGGCCATTTCGATATCGTCACCTACAGTCCAGACATATATGTCGACGATAAGCTTCTGATGAAAAAGGGCGAACTTATCTAAAGAAAACAGCGGATGCAATTGCATCCGCTGTATTTGTCTTATAGCTATTTGTTCAATACTTCTTTGCATCTATTGCAGAGGCCATCTTCATTCTCCTCTTCAACGATGTTCCAGCAACGTGGACATACATGTCCATTCGCCATTTCGATCTTCACTTCAGTACCGTTGTCAAACTTCTCCAGCTCATCATCAGTGAAGCTTACCTTGGCGATGATCAGCCACTGGTTGATCTTGTCGCCGAAAGCGTCCTGCAGAAGTTTCTTGTCTTCATCATTCACATGAATGTAGGCGTGAGCCTGCATAGGCTTCTCAATGACCTTATTGTTGATTGCCTCTTCTCTTGCCTTGAAGATATCGGCTCTGATCTCATGCAGACGAGCGAAGCTTGTCTTGATGACATCCTGGTCAGCGTATTCCTTGACGTCCATGAAGTGCGTATAGTGAACACTGCTTGCTTCATCGCTGCCAAAGAACTTCCATACTTCTTCCATCGTGAATGGCAGAATTGGCGACCATAGTTTCACTAGATATTCAGTCGCATGATAGAGAACAGTCTGAATCTTTCTTCTTCTAGGAGAATCAAGATCATCACAATAGAGGATATCCTTTGCGAAATCGCAATAGTAGCTTGAGAGCTCATTGGTCATGAAGTTGATCATTGTGCTTGTTGCCGATACGAAATCATAGCTGTCATAGTCTTCATTGACCTTTTCAGCCATTTCGTTAAGAGAAACCATCAGATATCTATCGACAGCGTCCAGCTTGTCGTATTCGACCATGTTCTCTTTCTTGAAGTCTTCAGGATTGATGTTGCCCAGCATGAATCTGAAGGTATTCCTTACCTTACGGTACATATCGGAAACCTGCTTCAGGTTGGAATCGCCGATACGCATATCAGCCTTGAAATCTTCCGATGCTGCCCATAGTCTTAAGATATCGGCACCGTACTGTTTGATGATATCAAGCGGATTGACGACATTGCCGATCGACTTGTGCATTGCTTCACCCTTAGAGTCGCAAACCCAGCCATGAGATACGACTGCTTTGTATGGAGCGGTATTATGGTTGGCAACCGATACGATAAGCGAAGAGTTGAACCAGCCACGGTACTGATCAGAACCTTCAAAGTAGAGATCGCATGGATAAGAGTATCCTCTAGCAATCAGTTCATTCCATGAAGAACCTGAATCGAACCAGACATCCATGATGTCCTTTTCTTTGGTGAAACCGCCATTAGGCGATTTAGGATTGGTGTATCCTTCAGGAAGCAGATCCTTTGGCTCGGATTCGAACCAGATGTTTGAACCATGCTTCTCAAACAGATCAGCGATATGATCAAAGACTTCCTTTTCAATGATTGGCGTCTTGTCTTCGTTGTAGATGATAGGGATAGGAACACCCCAAAGTCTCTGTCTTGAGATGCACCAGTCTTTCCTGTCCTTGATCATGTTGGTGATTCTTGTTTCACCAAACGAGTTGAGCCACTTGACGTTCTTGATTGCTTCAAGCAGCTGTGGCTTGATCTCTTCGATAGAGGCAAACCATTGCACTGTAGCACGGAAGATGACTGGCTTCTTCAGCCTGTCATCATGTGGATATGAGTGGGTTATCCATTCCATCTTGAGCAGATGGCCGCATTCATCCAGCATCTGCACAACTTCCTTGTTGGCATCCAGCACAAACATGCCCGCAAGCCTTTCGCCTGCTTCGCTTGTCAGATTGCCCTTCTCATCAACAGGACAGAAGGCTGGAAGATTATATTTCTGGCCGACATAGAAGTCGTCAGCACCATGACCAGGAGCGGTATGTACACATCCTGTACCATCTTCATTGGTGACGTGTCCGCCTAAGATGATGAGCGATGTTCTATCGGCATATAGCGGATGTCTGCAGGTGATGCCCTCAAGTTCAGAACCCTTGAAGGTCTTGACGATTTCGCCTGTCAATTCAAACTTCTCAAGCAGCTGATCCTTCATTTCCTTCAGGAAGATCAATTTGCCCTTTTCGGTAGCCACTACAGCATATTCAAAATCAGGATTCAGACAGATAGCCAGGTTTGCTGGAATGGTCCAAGGTGTGGTTGTCCAGATGACGAACTTCTCATCGCCATCAAGAACGCCCTTTCCATCAACAACATCGAATGCTACAAAGATTGTAGGGTCCTTTCTGTCGAAATAGACGATTTCGCTATCAGCGATAGCGGTCTCCTGATATGGTGACCAGTAGATTGGCTTCAAGCCCTGGAAGATCATGCCATCAAGTGCCATCTTGGCGAATGATCTGATCTGTCTGGCTTCAAAGCCCTTCTGAAGCGAGATATATGGATGGTCGTAGTCAGCTACCTGACCAAGACGCTTTTCGGTTGCCATCTGCTGTGCAATCTGCTGATGGGCATACTCTTCACATTTCTCTCGGAATTCCTTTGGCGATACTTCCTTGCGGTTTACGCCAAGCTTCTGGACAGCATTTTCGATTGGAAGTCCATGAGTATCCCAGCCTGGGAAGAATGGCGTATAGTAGCCAGCCATCGCTTTTGATCTGACGATGATATCCTTGATGATTCGATTCATGGCTGTACCAGCATGAAGATTGCCGTTGGCATATGGTGGACCATCATGCAGAACAAAAGGTGTCTTATCTTTGTTCTTTTCTAGAATCTTATGATAATGGTCATCTTTTTCCCAGCTTTCAAGGATGCCAGGTTCCTTGTTTGGCAGATTTCCGCGCATTTCGAAATCTGTCTTAGGCATGTGTAGAGTGTCTTTGTATTCCATATAATCCCCCTTAAATAAAAAGGTGCTACCAAAGGGCGCATAGCTGCGCGGTACCACCTTAATTTCTCTCTTGGACTCTTAACGCGAGCAACGCCGATACTTTCATATCGGAGCTCATAAGTGATATCCCATAAGGCTTCTGCACTGATTTGCACCAACCATCAGTTCTCTACGCCATCAGCCAGATGGGCATGTCTTAATCTTTGCCTAGTCTTCGCTATTCAGATTGATGTCGCCACCAACCTGAAGATTCTTTGGCGAACAAAGGATGACATTGTCGCCGACCTTCTTGATCGAACCATCAACGCCATATACTACGCCAGAAAGGAAATCGATGATTCTCTGACGATATTCTGAAGGCATCCTGTGCAGATTGACACAGCAGGCTCTCTTCATCTTGATATGATAGCCGATCTCCTCAGCCTCATCAAAGTTTCTTGGTTCAAAAAGAACAATATTTGCACTGGCAGTGATGTTGGAAGAATCCTGAATCTTAGGTTCTTCATAATCAGATACTGCTTTAGCTTCTTCTTCAGTCAACTCGATAGCGTCTTCGCCATCTTCTTCTTCATCAATGATGAAATTCTTAAGCCTATCGCCAATACCCATAGCAAATCTCCTTTATTCCCTAATATTTTAGCAACTTACATTTCTTTATTCAACACATGCAAAAGGCATTTTCATTTCTTCAAGAGGTCCACATGATTCATGTTGCCAAGAAACTGTATCGTACGCTTGTTGTCAGGATGCTCGAAGACCTTTTCTGGACTTCCTTCCTCAAGAACCTTGCCGTCATCCATGAAGACGATCCTGTTGGCAACATTACGTGCGAATGACATTTCATGGGTAACCACAATCATCGTCATGCCTTCATCCGCAAGCTTCTTCATGATCACAAGCACCTCATTGACCATCTCTGGATCAAGAGCGCTCGTCGGTTCATCAAACAGCATTATCTTTGGCTTCATGCACAAGGCACGAGCAATAGCGACACGCTGCTTCTGGCCGCCTGACAAGGTTGATGGATAGGCATAAACGAAATCAGACATGCCGACCTTAAAGAGATTCTCTCTAGCGATGACATTGGCCTCTTCCTTATTCATCTTAAGGACTTTCCTTAAGGCAAGAGTGCAGTTGTCTATGATGCTAAGATTGTTGAAGAGATTGAACTGCTGAAAAACCATGCCAACCTTCTTGCGATAGGCGTTTATGTCCGCTATCCTGCCGATATCTTCTCCCAATACCTCGATATTTCCATCATCGGTGCTTTCCAGCATGTTTATGCATCTAAGCAATGTCGACTTGCCCGATCCGCTTGATCCGATCAGGCATAGGACATCACCCTTCTCTACATCGAAGCTGATGCCCTTGAGCACTTCGTGCTGGCCAAAGCTTTTCTTTACATCCTGAATGCTTATGAGTGCCATCATCTGTTCTCCTTTACGATCTCAATGGTTCTGAAATCACTGATTGAAGCAGGATATGAAGTCTTGGTGTTGCCGATCCTATTTTCGATCCTGTGAAGAATGAAGCTTGATATCAAGGTCAAAGAAAGATAGATGCAGGCAGAAATGAAATAGGTTTCTGTGAATCTATAGGTTGTGCCCGCGATGGAACTGCTTTGGAACATCAGCTCCGTTATCGATATTATCATCAGCACCGAACTGTCCTTGATATTGACGATAAGTTCATTTCCGATTGCCGGAAAGGCATTCTTGATGGCCTGAGGCAGAACGACATTGGCCATCGTTTGCATGTTGTCCATGCCTAAAGCTCTAGCTGCTTCGCTTTGGCCGATATCAACAGCCTGGATTCCTGACCTTATTATCTCCGCCATATAGGCACCGGTATTGATGGATATGATCACAATAGCCGCGAACATCTTATCCCAATGAAAGACATTGGTATAGACAAGGTAGTAGATGAAGACAGCCTGAACCATCATTGGCGTTCCTCTAAATACTTCGATATATATGACAGAAAGGATATCATAGACCTTTTTGGCGATTTTCTTGTTTGGCTTGGCGTTCCTGTCAAGCTTGATGGCCTTGATGCCACCTACAACAAGTCCAATCAGGAAACCGAACAGTGTTCCAAGCAAGGATACCAGAAGCGTTGTCCTGACGCCCAGAACAAAGCTTGAGAAATACCTTTCGAATATCTCTAGTGTCTTTGCGAAATCCATGTTATTCCTCTGCTGCTGGCTGGTTTGCGGTTGCCTGCTGCATGAGCTCGATTCTGGTATCCTGAGAGATCCTGTCTAAAGCACCCTGCAGGTCTTCTAGCAGCTTATTGTTTTCTTTTGCGACGGCGATGGAAACGGATGTATCGACCACGAAGCCCTTTCCTTGCGCAAAACTCACGATGGCCAGGTCTGGATTGGCAGCCACAACACCCTTGGCAACCGGAAGTTCAGCCGTCAAGGCATCAGCCTCCCCAGCCTGCAGAGAAAGAACCATTCTAGGATAGGTATCAAGCGGAGTGAGATGCACAACGCCTTCAATCTGATCGATGACTTCATCATAGGTCGTATTGATCTGTCCCAACACCTTATGGCCCTTCAGCATCTTGATATCATCTATAGCCGTCAATTCATCGTTCTTTCTCACGATGACAACCATCTCTGACTCATAGTATGGAGTGGTGAAATTGACCTCTTCGCTTCTTTCGGGTGTTTCGGTCATGCCGGCGATGATGCAGTCGATCTCTCCGGCATTCAATGCCGGAATAAGCGAATCCCAATCAAGCTTGACGACTTCCAGCTCTTTTCCTATATCAGCTGCCAGTAGTCTGGCGATCTGTACGTCATAGCCATCCGCAAAATCAACAGACGAAATCCTTACAGAACCTTCGCTCTCTTCAATCTGGGTCCAGTTGAAAGGTGCATAGTCGCATTCCATGCCGACTCTCAAGACATCCTCTCGAGCTTCGTTCTGGCTTGTGCATGCGCATAACGATAGACACATCAAAACACATAAAGCAATCTTTTTCATAACGATCCTCTTTTCTAATAAAAATCGTATGTGCTATCACATACGATTCAGATCGTTATATAATAGCGCCTCTTCCAAGGGAAGGAGTGCTGCAGGTATTCCCTGCAACCCCACGTCTTTTTCCTGCCGGTTAGGACGTTCGGCGATGATTGCCTTTCGTGAAGTTCATGGCCTGCCGGCTCCCTTCGCTACTCTTCTGCATCGCTACCTCTATACATAGATTTTTATTATCATTATTGTAACCTAGAATTCTGCATTTGCAAGAACTAATTCATCGGTTCGATGATTTCCTTTCTGACAAGATAATTATAGAAGCCATCATCGAGCACATCATCGGTATCTTCAAAATCATATTCCTTCAGGCTTTGATGGCAATTGCCCATCCTGACAGGATGTCCAACTTCCAGAAGCATCTCCAAATCATTTGTGCCGTCACCGAAACAATAGCAGTTTTCTTTCGGCACATTCAGGTATTCCATGACTTTCCTTGCGCCGATGCCCTTATCGATGCCTTTGATGTTTGCATCATATGACATGTACCAATGATGTCTTCTGAGATCCGCAAAGTCCTTCAGTTCTTCGCTGGCCTTGACGCAGTAATCCTCATTACTGAAACCTACCATAGATATATTGTATCGGCGCTTTTCATCATCCATTTCCCTGAAGTCTTCCTCATTGATGCCCCACAATTCGACAAACTGTTTGAAATAAGGATTCTTCAAAGAATCCACAAACATCTCATCGACCGTCTCGAAGATAGAGAAGCCATCATATCTTTTAGCTGCATCTTCAATGGCTCTTATTGCAGCATCATCAAAAGATGCCGAAAAGATCTCTTCATTGCCCATCATGGCATAGCCGCCATTGCATAGCACATAGCCATCAGGAACAAGATCGATCACCTGCTGCTCTATCAGGCCCATGCAACGTCCTGAGGCAATGAAGACATAGTTGTCTTTCTTCAGAAAATCGATGGCATACTTGGTCTTGTCGCTGATTCTGTACATGCCGCGTGAACCATCCATGATGGTTCCATCTATGTCACAGAAGAATATTCTTTTCATACTTTTCTAGTATATCCTATCGTTCAAAAAAGGTCAGCAATCGCTAACCTTCCTTGTTCAGTTTTCTTATGTCGGTCAATGTATAGCCCGATGATATGAGTTTCTTCTCGCATTGATGCGATTCATCACCATGAGCGATTACCACCACTTCGATGCCTCTAGATGTCTTGTATACAGCAAGATTTGAGATCGAGCAATCGCATTCCTTGAAGCATCTGGCGATTTCCTCCATGATGCCAACCTTGTCTTCGCTGATGGCTATAACATATCTTGTGGCATCCTGCTTATAACCAAGCAGATTGATGAAAGCCGTGAAGATATCGTTCTGCGTTATGATGCCTTCAAGTTGATTCTTCTTATCGACAACAAGCAGACAGGCAATATCGTTCTCTAGCATCTTGGTTGCCGCTTCTTCCAGCAAGGCGTCGCCATCGATGGTCTTGACATCCTTGATCATGATATCGGAGATCTTAAGCTTATTGAGAAGATAGTTCAGTTCAAATACCGATAAGGTAGATGAATTGTTGGGCGTATGCGATCTGATGACGCCTCCTGTCAGCAAGCCAATCAGCTTATTGCCTGAATCGACTACAGGCAATCGGTGGAAATTGTTGGCTGACATGATTTCCATTGCTTCAGAAATGGATCCATCAGGTCCGGTGGTGACCGGATTGACAGTCATATAGTCTTTTACGTACATCTTTAACCTCCTAGATATGCTTTCTTGATATCGTTGCTATTTAGCAGCTCGGTTCCGGTACCGGACATTACGATCTTTCCGGTTTCCAGCACATATGCTCTATCGGCTATGGCCAAGGCCATGTTCGCATTCTGTTCAACCAGCAATATCGAGGTACCTGACTTGTTTATTTCTTTTATGATGCTGAATATCTCTTTCACAAGAAGCGGAGACAGTCCCATTGATGGTTCATCCAGAAGCATGATCTTTGGCTTTGACATCAAGGCACGTCCCATCGCCAGCATCTGCTGTTCGCCACCTGACAGTGTTCCAGCCAATTGGTTTCTTCTTTCCAACAGGCGCGGAAACAACTCATAGACCTTTTCGAGATCCTTTTTGATCTCTTCCTTGTCTTTTCTCAGATAGGCGCCAAGCATCAGATTGTCTTCAACGCTCTGTGAGGCGAATACCCTTCTTCTTTCTGGACATTGAGCTAGACCCATCTTGACGATATCATGCGGTGCACTCTTGCAGATATTGACGTCATCAAGCATTATCGATCCATCATAAGGCCTCAATAAGCCAGATATCGTATGCATGGTTGTGGTCTTTCCAGCGCCATTGGCACCGATCAGCGTCACTATTTCGCCATCATTCACTTCAAAATCTATGCCCTTTATGGCTTCGATCATTCCATAACGGACGACCAGATTGTTAACCTTCAGCATAATCAATCACCCAAATACGCCTTGATGACATCAGGATTGTTCTTGATCTCTTCAGGGCTTCCTTTCGCCAATAGAGTTCCATAGTTAAGCACATATATTCTTTCGCAGATGTTCATGACAAGATTCATGTCATGTTCAATCAGCAGAACGCAGATATTGAATTTGTCTCTGACAAGCTTGATGGTGTTCATCAGATCTTCAGTCTCCTGAGGATTCATGCCGGCAGCCGGTTCATCAAGCAGCAGAACCTTCGGATTGGTTGCCAAAGCTCTGGCGATCTCTAGCCTTCTTTGTGCGCCATATGGCAGACTTGAAGCCTTGATATCCTTGAATTCATCCAAAGCGAATATCTTCAGAAGTTCCAGAGACTTCTCTTCAATGGCCTTTTCAGCATCATTGAATTTCTTGGTTCTGAATAGGCTATCAAACAACGAATACTCATGAAGGTTATTCATCGCAACCTTGACATTGTCCAGCACCGAAATATTGCTGAAAAGACGTATATTCTGGAAGGTTCTGGCAACGCCATTCTTGTTCACTTCAATAGTAGACATCTTTGCTGTATCCTTGCCATCAAGATATATCTTCCCTCTTGAAGGCTCATATACTTTCGTAAGCATATTAAAGACCGTAGTCTTGCCTGCACCATTAGGTCCAATCAGACCGACTATCTCATGCTCATTGATCTCAAAGTTAAAATTGTTGACTGCCGTCAATCCCCCGAAATCAATGCCTAAATTTTCAGTATTAATTACGCTCATTTCTTAAACTTCCCTATAATCTTTTCAATTCTGTCAGAGATCTTCTTGTTGTTCTTGATCAGCATGATCAGAATCAAGACAACTGAATAGATCAGCATTCTGTAGTCATTCAATCCTCTAAGCAATTCAGGAAGCAACAGCAGGATAATGGTCGAGAAGATCGTGCCGTTGATGTTTCCTAGTCCGCCTAATACGACATAGACAAGTATCAGAATAGAGGTATTGTAGTCGAATTTGGCGGCTGTGATATTTGCGTAATTCAAGGCATAGATTGATCCAGCCATGCCGCAAAGAATAGCGGAAACGACAAATACAAGCAGCTTATACTTGGTGGTATTGATGCCAATAGAAATGGCTGCAATCGAGTTGTCTCTTGTTGCCAAGATTGCTCTTCCGTGCTTTGAATAAAGGATGTTGTATATTACGAACAAGGTAACAATAATCAGGATGATGCCGGCCGTGAATGAAGACAGTTTATTGACGATCACTGAACCGGTTGCACCTTTCACTATCATTGTTCCCTTATCCGACAGATTGATGTTGTTGTCGATGAACGAGAACTTCAATCCGTCGTCTACAGCGACATAAAGGTTGTTGAAGATGCTCTTGATGATCTGGCAAAATGCCAAAGTAACGATCGCAAGATAGTCACCTTCAAGTTTCAATACAGGCACACCGACAATCAAACCGAAAATGCCTGCAAACACGCCTGCCACAAGCGTAGAAAGAATAAGCACTACGATGCCGTTATCGATGAAGGCAGCTAGATAAGCGCTGGCAACAGCAGCACTGAAAGCACCTACCGACATAAAACCTGCTTGGCCTAGCGACAGATTGCCGGAAAAACCGACAATAAGATTGAGCGACAAAGCCGCTACAACATAGCAGCAGGTCGGAACCAACAGGTTCTTCATCAGGTATGAGATGTGGTTGGTCTTTAATAGAATCTCAACAATCAGATATAGAACAATCACAATAAGATAGGAGAATGTTCTAGTTCTGTATTTCTTATCGAACAGTTTAGACATTATACTTTCTCCCTCTTATTTGTACCAAGCAAGCCGACTGGCTTTATTAATAAAACAACAATCAGAACCAGGAATACGATCGCATCTGAAAGTTCAGTTGAGATGTATGCCTTAGCAAGAACTTCGATTATTCCAAGCAAAACGCCGCCCAAGAAAGCTCCAGGAAGCGAACCGATGCCGCCGAATACCGCAGCCGTAAATGCCTTTATGCCTGGCATTGAACCCATGGTAGGATTTACAGCCGGATAGGTAGCGGACAGCAGCAATGAAGCGACAGCAGCCAAGCCAGAACCGATGGCAAAGGTCAATGAAATGATCTGATCTACATTGATTCCCATCAAACTTGCTGCACCCTTGTCTTCAGAGCAAGCACGCAAAGCTTTGCCGGTCTTTGTCTTATTAATAAACAGCATCAGAACAATCATTATGACTGAACATGCCAGAATCGTCACCAATGTAATATATGGAATCGACAATCTGCCGATAACCAGCTTGTTTTCGATGATTGAAGGAAATATCTTGGTAGATGAGGTCCATACAAGCTGTGCGCCATTCTGCAAGAAATACGACACGCCAATAGCTGTAATGAGCACTGCCAAGCTAGGTGCACTTCTAAGTGGCTTATAAGCCAGCTTCTCGATGATTACGCCAAGCAATGTACAGGCTGCAACGCCAATAAGCGCCGATACAATAACCGGCAGATTAAGTTTTGCAATGGCCAAGAAAATTACGTATGAGCCGATCATGATGACGTCCCCATGCGCAAAATTCAGCATCTTAGCGATGCCGTATACCATGGTGTAGCCTAGTGCAATGATTGCATAAACGCTACCCAAACTGATTCCATCAATAATGTAAGATATAAAATTAATCATAATTAGCAAGAGAAAGGATAGCCTATTAAAAGGCTATCCTTAGAATATTCAATAACTAGTCAGCACTAACGTAAGCGCCATCCTGGATCATATATGTCTTAGGGCTCTTAGAGATCTTTCCATCCTTAGTCCAAGTGCAGTTGTTTCCAGTCAAGCCAGTGTATGTGTAGGAAGGCATGTAGTCCTTGATCAGGTTGCCGATTTCCTGTGCAGACATATCAGCTGTAGCGCCAGCAGCCTTCATGGCATTAACGATTACATAGACGCAGTCATAAGCATCAGCTGCGAACTGGTTAGGTTCGATGCCGCATAATGCCTTATACTTCTTAACGAAATCAACAGTAGCATCATCTGTAGCGAATGCTGTAAATGGAGTAAGCAGATATACGCCATTCAGAAGTTCAGTGTTTACACCATCAAGCTGCAGAACGCCATCCATGCCATCAACACCGAAGAACTTAACATCATAGCCCTGCTTATTGGCTTCATTGATGATCTGGTAAGCTTCACTGTAGTACATAGGAAGGAATATCAGATCGCAGCCATTAGCGGCAGCATCCTTAACCTGTGTAGAGAAGTCTGTCTTTGTTTCTTCTGTGAATGTAGTCTTAGAAGCAACTTCAATGCCTAAGCTATCGCAAGTAGAAACAAATGTTTCAGTAATTCCCTTTGAATAGTCATCAGAGTTGTTTGTGATTACAGCAACCTTTGATGCAATGTCCTTGTTGGCGATGTAGTTGGCAGCAGCAACACCCTGTTCTGGATCGCCGAAGCACATTCTGTAGATATAGTCGCCAGCAGCAACAACATCATCACTGGAAGCGGATGGTGTGATACCGAAGATACCATCATTGTTTGTAAGCGGAGCAACAGTCAAAGCTGGTCCAGTAGTAACGGTAACAACAGAAACCTTCATGCCTTTGTCCATCAGCTGTGCATAGCAGTTTGCAGCCTGTTCAGGATCATGAGCATCATCAAGAATCTGCAGGTCAATCTGGAAGTCGCCATTTGAAGCGTTGATTTCATCAACAGCTACCTGGGCGCCATAGAATACAGCATTGCCATATTCGGCAGCAGGACCTGTAAGTGGACCAGAACCACCGATAACGATAGTCTTTACACCATCATCAGCTGGTTCAGTTTCACCAGAACCGCCACATGCAGTTAACGAGAACACGCACATAACAGCAAGAAGTAAAGCTAATAACTTTTTCATAATTTTCCCTTCTTTCCAATAATCTCCGATAGATATAATCTATCAAAATAAAAGATGGACCTTCAGTAATATCGGACCCATCTAATTAACGATTAACCAATGGCGTTATATTACTAAATATTATCGACTATCTCAAAATAAGTCCACACAAGACCAAAATGATGTCAATAATAATTAGAGCCATTCTTTCAGCAACAAAGTCAATATAATCATTCATATATAATGTCATAAATATATCTCCTTTCTTGCTTAAATATAGTTTAAGCACCTCTCTATCTATAGTCAATACATATTTCACATATTTTACACATTTTTGCATTATTTTTTCATTAAATGTAAATATTTTCATAATATAATTGTATTAAGCGGAATTAGATGAAAAACTTATCATTCTTCTGTATGCCATTACAAGTGCTATTTATGAAGGAAGCTGAGATAAGTATCAGGAATTCCAGATTACATAAGAAGGTAAAACAATGAAAAAAATGTTCAAGTCATTCAAAATAAAGGATTTTCTTATCAATCTTCTGATATGTCTATCTTACCCGGCCATCAAAACAATCGTCAGCAAAAACAGATTCTTGACTTTTTCTGATACCAGTTTCATCATGTCGACGGTTTTCATTGTGGGCGGAATGGTAAACCTGCTTGTTCGTTCAGGCGATTTCGATATAACAAGCTTCATTGCCAAGAAATCATTCGCCAAAGACTCAAACCTGTCATACGACAGATACAAAGAAGATAAAGAAAAAGAAAGAGAAGGCAGTTTCAATTACCTTCTCTTTGTCGGAATAATAACACTTATGCTTTCTCTTATAGCCTCTATTTTTGCTTAGCTTCTTCTTTTTCCATTTCCTGAAGCTTAGCCTCATATTCGGCTAGTTCACGATCGTTCGCGAATACAAAGTGACCTGGTCTGATTTCCTGCAACTCAGGTTTAGGACCGCTGTGGTCCCTCTTAGACTCATCGTAAATGATGTGTTTTTTCTTCTTTTCGATTATTGGGTCAGGCATAGGTACAGCTGACAACAATGAAATCGTATATGGATGGAGAGGATGCTTGAACAGTTCTTCTGTTTCAGCTATTTCGACAATTCTTCCTAAATGGATAACTGCAATTCTGTCAGAAATGAACCTTACGACTGAAAGGTCATGTGCTATGAACATATAGGTCAAGCCTTTTTCATCTTTCAGCTTATTCATAAGATTGAGCACCTGAGCACGAATGGAAACATCTAGTGCGGAGATAGGCTCATCCGCAACAATCAATTCAGGCTCCATGATCATTGCACGTGCAATGCCGACTCTCTGTCTCTGTCCGCCAGAGAATTCATGCGGATACCTTGACTTGTGTTCTGGAAGCAGACCAACAGATTCCAAGGCAGCATCTACCTTGGCGATTCTGTCTTCTTCATCCTTGTACAGATGGAAATTGTACAGTCCTTCAGATACACAGTATTCAATTGTAGCTCTCTCATTCAATGAAGCGGCAGGATCTTGGAAAATCATCTGGATAGATCTAATGACTTCCTTATCTTCTTCCTTAGAGATCTTGCCCGAAATTCTCTTGCCTTTGAAGAGGATTTCTCCCTTTGCAAGATCATTGATCCTAAGGATGGCTCTGCCTATTGTGGTCTTTCCCGAACCTGATTCACCTACAAGAGAGAATGTTTCGCCTTTGTAGATATCGAAATTAGCATTCTTTACTGCTCTGAATGGTTTCTTTTCGCCAATATCGAAGGCAACATCAACATTTCTAACCGACAACAATACTTCTTTATCGTTAGTCTTTTCCGACATAATATGCGCCTCCTTTGCTTGTCATAACAGAAATCTTTTCATGAAGATCCTTGATTACTTCAGGCTTCTCAACCTTTGGCGCTCTAGGATCCAATAGCCATGTCTTGGCATAATGAGTGTCTGTAATCTTGAAGAATGGTGGCTCCTGTTCAAAGTCGATATTCAAAGCAAACTTATTTCTTGGAGCGAACGCATCGCCTTTAATGACGTTATAGAGTGATGGTGGTGTGCCGGTGATATAGTACAGATCCTTTCCTTTCACGCCCAACTGAGGCAATGAAGAAAGCAGAGCCCAAGTATATGGATGTGCAGGCTCGAAGAATATTTCTTCGATATTGCCATATTCGACAATCTGTCCGCCATACATAACGCCAACTCTATCCGCAACATTGGCTACAACGCCAAGGTCATGAGTGATGTATACAGTAGTGAAATGCAGTTCATTTTGCAATTCTTTGATAAGATCAATGATCTGAGCCTGAATGGTAACATCCAAAGCTGTGGTAGGTTCATCGCAGATGAGAATCTGAGGATGACATGCCAAGGCAATCGCGATGACAATTCTCTGCCTCATGCCTCCAGAATACTGGAACGGATACTCATTGAATCTTGTTTCAGCTTTTGGAATGCCGACCTTCTCCATCATCTGGATGGCTTGAGCCTTGGCCTCTTCGCTGCTTACACCCTGGTGCTTTTCGATTACTTCCGTAATCTGCGAACCTATAGTCCTGATTGGATTCAAAGATGTCATAGGATCCTGGAAGACTGTTGCGATCTTTGCGCCACGGATGCCTTCCCAATCCTTGTCGGTCTTGAGTTTGGTCAAATCCTTGCCTTCATACATTACCGAACCATTGGAAATCTGGCCATTGGATTCCAACATGCCTGTAAAAGTCTTGGTGAACACAGATTTTCCTGATCCTGACTCACCAACGATTGCGAATGTTTCGCCATCATACAGATCAAGAGATACGCCTCTGATTGCAGTCAGATAGTTATCTCTAACTCTGAATTTAACTTCAATATCTTTAGCAGATAAAATTATTTTCTTTTCTGACATAACTTTACCTCCTACATATGCGTACGTGGATCAGCGGCATCTGCAAGCCTCTGTCCAACGATGTACAACGAAATGGATATAATGGCGAGGATACCTACTGGAATCCAGAAAAGATGTGGATAGCCATTCATGAATGAAGTGTAGGTAGAAATGATCTTACCTAACGAAGCATATTCTGAACTTAAACCTAAGCCCATATATGACAGGAATACTTCATACGAGATGATGCTTGGGATTTCTCTTGAAACATAGGTCATGATGACTGAAATCAGATATGGAAGAATGTTCTTGGTGATGATTGTCCAAGTTGGCGTACCTAAGCACTTGGAAGCAAGATTGTATTCTCTATCACGAATTATCATAACCTGGGTTCTGATGAAGTATGCGACGAAGATCCAGTCGGTAACTGTCATCGTGAAGATCAATGGCTTGAAGCCTGACCCCAATACATATGTAAGAATCATTGCAAGCAGCAGGAATGGAACATTAGAAATGACATTGTATACTTCTATCATCCATTTATCCATCTTCTTTGAGAATCCCCAGATTGCGCCCACAACAATGCCAAGAACCATGTTGATGGCTGTACATATGAAGGAAACTATAATGGAGTTTCTCGCACCTGACCATACTGCATCAAATACGGAGTTGCCGATGTTGTCAGTACCAAACCAGAATTCCTTGCAAGGCTTAAGGAACTTCATTGCAGGATTATTGATGTTTGGAGCAATCATTGGCGAATATCCTGAATACAATGGCTGTATCAGGGCAAACGAAACGATAGCAATCATGAAGACGGCTGTAGCAACCGTAAACTTGTTCTTGAAGAAAGTTCTCCAAACGGATTTCCAGTACGAATAACGAGGAGCAGCTATATGTTCAGATTCATATTCATCAAAATCCGCAAAAGCAAATAGATCTTTGTTGTTCTCTGCCATTATGATCTGCCCTCCTTTTCCTGTAACTGAATACGTGGGTCAATCTTGATAAGCACGACGTCGCCCAAGAATACGGAAACAACAGAGATTGTTGAAAACAGGAATGACAATGCAACAATCATCGCGTTGTTATACTGCTTTATGCCATCAGGAAGCATCTTGCCCATGCCGCCTACAGAGTAGATGGCTTCGGTCATGATTGCACCAGTTATACATCCAGCAAGAGATGAAGGAATACCCTGTGCAATTGGTATGATAGCGTTCTTGAATATATGTTTCTTGAAGATTTCGGATTGATTGAGACCCTTTGCCTTCGCAAATTTCACATAATCGGAATTCATTTGGTCAACAACATATCTTCTTGTCCACAGCATCAAAGATGAAATCGATGGCAACGACAAGGAAATAACAGGAAGAATCCAAGATCTTACATCGCCAGCTCCCAATGTTGGGAATACGCTTGGCAAACCTATCTTGGCACCAAGATATCTGAATAGATAGATATATGCCAGAGAAGGAACAGCAATGATGAAGATTATATAAACCATGCCAAGCTTATCCACAAGGCCATCCTTATGTTTCGCCATAGCTAAGCCGACTGGCAAACCGATTGCATACGACAGAATAAGCGATAGGATACCCATAATGAACGATGTGCCCATCATGGATGGAGTTGTCTTTGCGGTCCGATAATCAGCATAATGGTCAACGAATTTATTTCTATCCAACTTATCAAGCACTGGCTTGTATCTTAGCGTACCGAAAATGATTGCGCTTTCGCCTTCTATTCCTGTTTCGTAAGTTACCCAACGTTTATTGTCTTTACCTTGAGAATTCAAGATAACATCAAGAACTTCGAATCCTGAGTATGTTGGATATGAATTGCCTAATGTAAAGTATATAAAGTTTTGATGTATGAAAGGAAAATTAGTATCTGTATACAGCAAATACTTATGCGTACATCCGCTGCATTTGATTGCAGGTCCTCCTGACTCAGTTAATCCAACAGTGATATAACGGTCGAGATCCGGATTGTTTTCGTCATGAATCTTCCATGGGTGGTCAATATTGATGATCGAACTGAACCATGAAACCATTCGCTTGACGATTGGAACATCTTTATGGGCTACTGGAGCTTCCGAAATCGGAAGATATTCTACAGTGTAGCCCTGGTCCTTATACATTTTCTCAAAATCTTTGGCTTCTTTAGATCCAGCCAAATTGCACGCAACTATTTCGTTGCTCTTAACTTTATAAAGTGATGAACAGTAATCGTTCAATGTGTAATAATCCAGATATCCTAACTTCTGCCAGGTACGCATTTTATATAGATATTTGTCATCTGGTTTAGCACTTAATTTAGCATAAGTACCATCTTCGAAGAAAATATTCTCTCTTGGCACAAGTGAGTATACCATGGTAAAGATAACAACCATTATCGCAACGATAGACAGTATTGAACGAATGATTCTCTTTGAATAATATCCTAGTTTCACTTTATAACCTCCTTTCATATCATAATAAGCACAAATAGGAGTCAGAAGGTTCACTTCTGACTCCTATGAGTTGACATTAATTAATAATTAATTAATTACTCACCCTTTAACCATGCAGCCTTAGCAGCATCATGTTCAGCCTTAGTGATTGGAGCATCTAAGATTTCCATGTACTTGAAGTAAGGAACAGCATTGTATGCAGCCTGACCATACAGACCATAAGCTGCGCTATAAGGTTTAACCTTAGAAACAACAGTGTTGCCACCAGAAGTTGTGTAAGATCTGAAGATACCATTAGCTTCGAGCATTGCTTCTGCCTTAGCGAACAGTTCGATTCTTTCGTCGCCTGTTGCAGCAGCCGCCTGATCGATAACCTTCTGTACTTCGTATAAGCCGATAGCTTCCTTAACAGCTCTATCAGAATCTTCTTCATTCTTAGAAGCGAGGTTCAAGCCAGAGTAAGCAAGCATGTCGCCTTCGTTTGCATCATAGCAGTGTAAGTAAGTTAGAGGATCACCATAGTCAGGGCCCCAACCAGCTGCGAATGCCATATCGATTGAGTTATCAGAACCGATAGCTACATCGTAGAATGCATCGTAGTAAGTTGAAGAATCACCAGGAGCCATGTAGAAGTCTACTACTACGTTTTCAGCGCCTAATGTGCTTTCGATAGAATCCTTCTGAGCCAAAGCTCTGTTCTTCTGGTTCTCGTTAGCAGCGTATACTGGGATATCGAGGTGGATTGGCCAAGTAACTGTATCGCCTAATTCTTCCTTTGCCTTAGCTAAGAAAGCGTTAGCTCTTTCAGGGTTGAACCAACCATCCTGTCCATCGTTAAGATCGATGCCAGCGTATGCAGGTTCGATTGCTTCGAGTTCAGCTGTCAGGATAGAACCATAAGATCTACCATCAGAAGTAACTGCGAATGTGTAAGGAACCAATGTATTTCTTGCAGCATTCAGTGCATCTTCTTCTGAGTTAGTTACCATCTGGTATGACTTTGTAGAGAAAGCATTGAAGATGGCCTTTCTGAAGTTAGCATTTAAGATTGCGTTGTAAGTATCTTTTCTCTGTGCTTCATCCTTAACGGTTGTAGCGATAGATGGATCTGAATACAAAGCGTATGCTCTTCTGTTGAAGTTGAATGCGCCCCAGTAAGAAGTAGCAGTTGTATCAGAAAGATACATATTGTCAGCGTATAATTCGTTAGCCTTAGCAAGTACATCTGGAAGAGATTTGTTGATGCCAGTTGCAGTAACTTCACCGTTTACGAACATATTGAAGTTCTGAGCTGGATCTTCGCCATTGGTATATGTAACTGTTACATGTGGAACATGAATGTTAGCAATATCCCAGTAGTAAGGGTTGTAATCGAATTCAACAACTGAAGCAGGTGTTAAGTTAGAAAGAATGTAGCAGCCATTGTACAGGATGCTAGATGGTTCAACGGCACCAAAGCCACAAGTAGCCTGATCGCCAGCACCTAACTTACAGCCTTCACCAGAAGCTTCCAAGAATTCCTTGTTGATAGGGAACATGATTGAATAAGTAGTCATACCATCAAAGTAACCCAGAGGTGAATTGAAAGTATAAGTAAGCTTATTGCCTTCAGCCTTAACGCCTACATCTTCCCAAGAGCCAGTACCATTGCAGTATTCATCCAGACCTACTAAGAATGGCTGAACAAGACCTAATGTCTCTGACTGGAAATCAGCAGCATGCTGTAAACCTGTAACGAAGTCTTCAGCAGTAACCTGAGCGTATAATTCGCCTTCAGATGTTACCCACCAAGCATCATCACGGATTGTGAAAGTCCATACTGTAGCATCTTCATTTGCAGACCATTCGCTAGCCATACCGCCAACGAGCTTGCCATGAGGATCCTGAGTCAACAGACCTTCAATGAAGTTTGAAGTGTAATCGCCATTTGATGATTTGTTGTTGTACACATAGTCTAATGTACTGATATCAAATGAGTCGATCATTGCGTAGTTGTTACCTTCTACTGTACCAGCTGTAGGGGCCTTATGTTCTTCCTGCTTTGGACCACAACCAGCAAGCATTAATAGAGCAAGCAACAAAACTAATAACTTTTTCATTTTCTTCCTCCTATTTAAAGATATGAGTTTGAGCTCATATAGATAATATTTTATACGATAAAACTACCCATTTCAATAAAATTTCACCGTTTTTTCACAATTGATGACGTTTGTTTTTCATTCTATGAAAATATTTTCATAAACTCTATATTTCACCTCATTTCATGACTCATATAGACAAAAAGGATGGAAACTTCTGTTCCCATCCTTTTTGATTATTCATTTAAATGCTGCTTAACGCATGTAGTATGGCTTCACATATGCTGGAACGCCATCGGCATAGATCACTACAGGTGAACCTACGATAAGTGGTCTTAGATAGTCATATGCTTCCTTGGTGATTCCGCCATAGTTAGGAATGATCCATTCAGCTGGGAAGCTCTTTACGAAGTTGGCTACCTTATCGGCATCGATAGTGATGAAATCGACATCATAGGCTTCCTGCTCTTTTCTTACTAAGCCAACCATCTTGCCGGTGAACTTGCCGTCTGTCGAATGCATATGGGCAGACATGCCAAGTTCAAACGATTCGTTCACATCGACCAGCGACTGGCCAGAAGCGAAACATCTTTGAGCTGTCGAGAGGTCCTGAACCTTGCATCTTTCAGCTGCACCATTTTCAAGAATGATGTTCTTGAGGGCATTGCCTGCACCACCCAAGATTGCATGGCCAAAGCCATCATTCTTGGCTTCGCCAGC
Source organism: uncultured Bacillota bacterium (assembly GCA_937919165.1). GTDB lineage: Bacteria > Bacillota_I > Bacilli_A > Erysipelotrichales > Erysipelotrichaceae > Colivicinus. The sequence goes on from CALFPO010000008.1 coordinate 21,414, forward strand.
AGCGATATATGTTCCATCGGCATACTTGCATCCTTCAGAAACAACGATATAGCACTTGTTCTTTTCCGCAACGCATTTCTTTACTTCATTCAGGAAGACTTCCTTGTCGAATGGAACTTCCGGCAGAAGCAGAAGATCCACGATGCCTGAAAGGCACGCGCTGCTTGCCAGCCAGCCGGCATCTCTGCCCATGGTCTCAAGAATGAATACTTCCTGTCTGGTGTAGACATTCACATCGAGCCATGTATGCAAAGCGGTTGTAGCGATGAACTTGGCAGCACTAGCGAAACCTGGAGTATGGTCTGTATGCATCAGGTCGTTGTCGACGGTCTTAGGACATCCGACAAAGCGATGGCCTTCAATGTTATGTTCCTTGGCATACTGGCTCAAAGCCGCAACAGTATCCATAGAGTCATTTCCGCCTGTATAGAACATCGTTTCGATATCATATTTGTCCAGAACTTCAAAGAGTCTTTCGAAATCTGCGACATTGTCTCTCTTCAATTTGTAGCGGCATGAACCCAAAGCGCTTGATGGGGTCTGCTTCAGAATGTTGTTTTCTGCGTCTGACATTTCAGTCAGGTCAACAAATCTCTCCTGCAGAATGCCTTCGATGCCATTTAGTCCTCCATACACCTTGTCATAGTATGGATTCATCTGATTTGCCTTTACCACTCCGGCAACTGTAGCGTTGATGACGGCTGTAGGTCCGCCAGACTGGGCAACTAAACAATTACTCATAATAAGTCTTCTCCTTTTTTCGAACAAGTTAATTCTATCACAAAAGCCTATCGATGCTTCATTATTGCCTATTTAGATTTAAGGGCTTTCTTAAGTTCCTTCTTCAGCAATACGTAGATGCCATATGCTGCCAGATAGATGAGGAAGAATATGAAGAAACCTGCCAATCCCGATACGATATCCTTGAAATCCATATCGCCTGTACCGGCCCATCCCTGTCCTATCTCGATTGCAAAAGTAACCACAATCACAGCCGAGAAAGCATAGATGAAGGTAATGAGGATAGTCAGTCCTTTCTTGGACAGCCATTCGAAGATTGGTTGAATGACCAGACACATCGCAAAGCCAAACAGACCAATGATGATGAAATGCAGCTGCTTGTCGCTGAAGTTCAGGCCATACTGGTCATTCAAGGCCAGAAACTTGCCATGGAACTTGTTTATGATCTTTATTATCAAAGTTATGATTGTTGTCATCAGTTCTCGCTTTCCAGCATTGCTTCTTCCCATTTCTCTTCCAGGGCATGGATCTGATTGTGGATATCATCGATTTCCTCATCGAGTTCCCTCATCTTAGTCATGTCCTGATAGTATTCAGGCTCATAGCGCAATGCTCTTTTCTCTTCCAGAAGCTCTTCCATCTTCGAGATCTCATCTTCCAGCTTTGATATGGAATACTTCGGACGTTTCTTTATATCCTTAAGGGACTTTGTTTCCTCTTTTGGCTTTTCGTCTTTTTCGATCTTTTCGCTTACAGCCTTGGCATCGATATAGTCCTTATAGCCATCTGGATAATAGCTGACCTTATCGTTTTCTATCACCAGACATGAGGTCGCAATCTTCTTGATGAAGTAGCGGTCATGGGATACGAAAAGCACTGTTCCATCATAATCGCTCAAGGCATTCTCCAAGGCTTCCTTGGATATGATGTCCAGGTGATTGGTCGGCTCATCCAGTATCAGGAAGTTGGCCTTCTTCATCATCAGCTTTGCCAATGACAGTCTTACCTTCTCGCCGCCAGAAAGGACCGACACTTCCTTGAAGACCTCATCGGCAGTAAAAAGGAAAGCGCCCAATACCGATCTGACCTTATACATGTCAAGCTCTGGATAGTCGTTCCACACTTCCTCTAAAACGGTGTTGTCGCTATGGAAGTTAGCAAGGTTCTGATCGAAATAGCCTATCTCGATCTGATGTCCAAGCATCATATGGCCATCCAATGGTTCAATCTCGCCTACAATCGTCTTCAATAGCGTCGACTTGCCGGTGCCATTATCGCCCATTACGCAGATTCGATCGCCACGCTTGATGTCGATTGTCACTTCTGCTAAAGGTTTATCGTATCCTACCTTGAAATGGTCAAGAGACAGAACATTCTTGCCTCCTCTTGTTCCACACACGAAATGGGCCTTGAAAGCTTTCGTATCAGCCTTCTTTGGATCGTCGATACGTTCAAGACGGTCCAGATACTTTATCTTGGATTGCGCAAAGGCCGCCTTATTCTTCTTGTAACGGAACTTCTCGATAAGTTCCTCTAATCTCTTGATATCCTTCTGCTGACGTCTATAGGCAGCTTCCTGTCTTGCAAAGTCATTCTTCTTCTGTTCGACAAAGCTTGTATAGTTGCCCGCATAGCGCTTGATCGAGCCGTATTCCAGTTCATATACGACATTGACGGTCTTGTCAAGGAAAGTACGGTCATGGGATACAAGCACCATGGCCTTCTTGTATTTGGCCAGATAGCCCTCAAGCCATTCGATGGTATTGAGATCAAGATGGTTGGTTGGCTCATCCAGAAGCAGAAGGTCAGGCTTTGCCAGAAGCAGCTTGCCAAAGGCAATCTTGGTCTTCTCGCCGCCTGAAAAGCTGCTCAAAGGCCTATCAAGATCTTTCTCTTCAAAACCAAAGCCATGCAGAATGGACATCATTTCCCCATGATAGGTATAGCCACCCGCATACTTGAATTCCTCTTCCAGATTGGTGTAGGAGTTTATCAGCTTGTCGTCATGATTGGTCTCAAGCTCCTTGGAAAGCTCCTCAAGCCTTTTCTCCATGGAAATGAGCTTCTCAAAAACTTCCTCAAACTCTTCCCTGACTGTTCTTGTCGACAAAGCCAAGGCATTCTGCTTGAGATAGGCAATAGAGATCTTGCCAGCCCTGATGACCTGACCGCTGGTCAGTTCCTCTTGACCATCTATAACCTTCAAAAGAGTGGTCTTGCCACTCCCGTTTCTTCCGACCAATGCGATCTTCTCGTTCTCATTGACCGTGAAGTCTATATTCTCAAATACATCATTGACGCCATAGAATATGGTGCCAGAAGATATCGTTACTAACATTCCTAATAGATACAGTTGTTTGGTGTACGAGGATATGGAAGCACATCTCTGATGTTCTCCATGCCTGTCAGATACATGATCATTCTTTCGAAGCCAATGCCAAAGCCTGCATGCTTGCAGCCGCCATATCTTCTAAGATCGAGATACCACTGGTAGCCGGCCTTATCCATCTTAAGCTCATCCATTCTCTTCTCCAGAACATCGATTCTTTCTTCACGCTGCGAACCGCCGACCAGCTCTCCGACATGCGGAACCAGAAGATCACATGCGGCAACAGTCTTGCCGTCATCGTTCTGGCGCATATAGAAAGCCTTGATGTCTTTTGGATAGTCAGTCAGGAACACTGGCCCCTTTACAACCTCTTCGCAGATATATCTTTCATGTTCGGTATTGAGGTCAATGCCCCATTCTACCTTGTTTTCGAATTCTACAGGAGCCTTAAGCAATATATCGATCGCTTCAGTATAAGGCATTCTGCGGAAATCGGAATTGACTACCGCATTCAATCTATCGATCAAAGTCTTGTCGATCATGCTGTTGAAGAAATTGATCTCTTCCTTGCAGTTATCCATGACATAGCGGATGCAGAACTTGATGCAGTCTTCAATCAGTTCCATATCGTCTTCAAGATCCGCAAAAGCGATTTCAGGTTCAATCATCCAGAACTCGTTGGCATGAGTCTTGGTGTTGGAGTTCTCTGCCCTGAAGGTTGGACCGAAGGTATATACATCTCTGAAAGCCATCGCAAAGGCTTCGACATGAAGCTGACCAGATACGGTCAACGATGTATGCTTGCCAAAGAAATCTTCATCATACTTGGCATCATTTCTGGTTGTGACGGTGAAGCATTCCCCTGCTCCCTCAGCGTCGTTTCCGGTGATGATTGGCGTATGCACATAGACAAATCCCTGGCCCTGGAAGAACTCATGGATTGCCATAGACAATACGCTTCTTACTCTATATACAGCCATGAAGGTATTGGTTCTAGGTCTTAGATGAGGTATCTCACGCAAGAATTCGAAGGTATGCCTTTTCTTCTGCAATGGATAGGTGTCCAAAGACTCGCCTTCAATACTGATCTGGGTAGCCTGAATCTCAAATGGCTGCTTATTCTCTGGAGTCAGAACAAACTTGCCTATTACATAGATCGAAGAGCCTGTCAGAAGCTTTGCGACCTTGTCATGGTTTTCCAAAGCTGGCGAATATACAACCTGAATGTTCTTGAAATATGTGCCGTCATTAAGCTCAATAAAACCGATCTGCCCGCTATCGCGATTGGTTCTTACCCAACCTTCTACCGCAACATAGTCAAGCTGATCAAGTTCCATCTGCGAACCGCTGATGGACATTTCATACAATTCTCGCGCAAAATAAGTATCCATATCTATCTCCTATTTATTCAATGAGTTAACTTCAAACACAAGTTCCTGAATCGTCGATACGACATCGACATCGCTTTTGATCATCCCTTCAGGAAGGACGAAATGCTCACGAGTGAAATTGACGATTCCTTTCACTCCAAGCTTATGCAGTCTATTGACGATTTCCTGTGCTCCTTCAGGAATGCACAGTATCGCAATCTCACAGCCTTTAGGCATCTTCTCTTCAAGCTGATCGGTATGATATACGGGAACGTTGACCTTTGGTTCCTTGCTTCTTCTTTCAGCCTGGATATCGAAGGCACATACGATCTCTCCGGCAACATAGTTCCAGTTGTTGTAGTTGAGGATTGCCGTTCCCAGTCTTCCTACACCGATAAGGATCAGCTTTTCGTCATAGCTTTCACCCAGCTCATGCGAGAAAGTCTCTATAAGTTTCTTGACATCATAGCCATACCCTTGCTTTCCAAGCTGGCCTATCAAAGAGAAATCGCGACGGATGGTAGTGGGCTTGATGTTCACATATTCAGCCAACTCCGATGACATGACTCTTTCGGTTCCGTCCTCATCCAGTTTCCTTAAGGCCTTCAGATATACAGGATAGCGTTTCAATGTAGCTTTTGAAATATCTTTCATAATGTCTTTTCTCCAAAAAAATTATAGTATAAATATTTCAATTTGTGAACAATTCAACATTATTCACTAATATTCAATCGACATCGTAGGCATGCTGGAAGCATCCAGATCCACGAATTTGCCCTGTCTATAGTAATGCCAAGCCGCACAGGCTATCATCAATGCATTATCGGTGCAATATTTCAAAGGCGGAAGTATCAGATCGATATCGCTGAAGTTTTCCTGCATCAGTTCTCTTAGTCTTGAGTTGCAGGCCACTCCTCCGGCAAGTACCAGGCTCCTGCACGGATATTCCTCAAGGGCTGCTCTGGTCTTTATGATCAATGAATTGAGTGCTGTTTCTTGGAAGGCATAAGCCAGATCGTTCTTGTCGATCTGGTTTCCGGCCTGTTCTTCCCTCTTCACCAGCTGCGATACGGCATTCTTTAATCCCGAGAAGGAGAAGTTGTATCCTTCTACCTTTGGCGTAGGAAGTTCATAGCGCTTCTTGCCTTCCTTAGCCAATCTATCAATGACAGGTCCACCAGGATATGCTTCATTCATGACTCTAGCAACCTTGTCATATGCCTCGCCTACCGCATCATCCAAAGTTGTGCCAATGATCTTGAAGCTTTCATCATTCTCGATATAGACAAGCTCCGTATGGCCACCGCTTACCACTAACGCCATCATCGGATACTGCAGAGGCTTGATCATCTCATTCACGAAGATATGCCCTTTCAGATGATGAACGCCAATCAATGGCTTGTCATAGAAGAATGCCAATGACTTGGCAGCGATAGCGCCCACGTGCAGTGAGCCAATCAGACCTGGCCCGATCGTATAGGCAATGGCTTCAACATCGTTCACATCGATGCCAGCCTTTTCTACTGCACTCTTGACGATGGTGCTTATCTGCTCAACATGCATTCTGGAAGCGACCTCCGGAATGACGCCACCGAATCTGGCATGGACATCGATCTGCGATGTCACAACGCTGGATAGGATATTGAGCTTCTCATCGATTATGGCGCAAGCCGTCTCATCGCAAGAAGATTCGATTGCCAATATCTTCTTCGAAGGCATAGATTCGACATTGCGGATCATGTCATAGGCATCTTCGCCATTGGCGTAGTAATGCTTTCTGGTTCTTACTTCAATGAAACCATTGCGCTTATATAGCCTGGTTGCTTCTTCATTGCTTACTCTGACCTCAAGATGGATGAATTCACATTCATGCCTACGTGCCTCGTCGATCAGATGGTTAAGCATCCTTTGGCCATAGCCCTTATTGCGGTATTCCTTTCTGACCGCAATGTTTGTGATATCGCAGTTCTCGAACATAAACCATATTCCGCCATATGATACGATGTTTCCATCAACCCTTTCCACAAACATTTCGCCCAGATCATTATTCTCAAGCTCAGAAACAAAATATTTCTCTGGCCAAGGATCCGCAAAAGCTTCATTCTCTATCTTTACGACCTCTGCAAGGTCTTCTTTTTTCATCAATTCTATCATCTGTAGTAGCTCTCGCTTTCTTTTAGATATTTAGGCGTCAGATAGGCAATATCATCAACTTTCTTCCATAATGGCTTGGTAGCAAGGAAGGCGTTGCTGATATTCGGATAGCTGTCCTGGCCACCGATCAGCGATGCATCGCCAACCACATCATAGGCCTTTGGATCAATCTCTTGCAGAGGCAAGGCGCAATCGTCCATGACGATGTTTTCGCCATCATATATTCCTACATATGCCCTGTTGGCTCTAGCATCCATCAGCACCATCGTATCAGGCTTTTTGGCAGCATATAGTCTCAAAGTCGAGATGGTATAGACATCAAGGCCATTGAGATCGCCGATGGTCTTGGCGATAGTCATAGCGATTCTGACACCAGTATAGCTTCCCGGACCTTCACTGATGCAGATTGAGTCGATATCGCTTTTCTTGATGCCGGCTCTATTAAAAATTTCGGTCATGGCCATAAAGACCTCTTCCGATTGTTTCTTGAAGCATTCCTTAGAATATCCTGCAATCACCATTTCATCTTCGATCAATGCGCAGGTCAGATATTTATATGCAGTATCAATGCACAGCGTCAGCATCTTCCATCTCCTTTACAATATTCTTGTATCTATTCCCATGAGATATGAATCCAATTTCTCTTGTATCGTCATCAATATAGGTGAAATCAACTTCTATGTACTCTTTAGGCAGATAATGGTCATAATATTCTGGCCATTCCACCACCATGATGCCTTCATCCTCATATTCGCTTATGCCGAGGTCATACTCATTGTTTTCAAGACGATAGGCATCTATATGATATAGTGGCATATCCCCTTCATGGATCTTAAGAATGGTGAAGGTAGGCGAATTGATGATGCTTTTCACATTAAGAGCTCTGCCAATGCCCTTTGTGAATGTTGTCTTGCCTCCTGCAAGATCACCTTTAAGGGCAATCGTAGTGCCCTTTTCCAACATTTTTCCCAGCTTCTCTCCCAAAGCTATAGTTTCTTCTTCATTTCTAGTAATCATAACTTCCTCATTATACAACACATAGCAACAAAAAAACCTCTACAAAGTAGAGGTTTTTAACCGGCAACGTGCTTGATTCACTATTCATTCGAGTAGCTATGCTCGCCGATGAAGTGCTTAACTTCTGGGTTCGAGATGGGACCAGGTGTGACCACTTCTCCATTGTCACCGGATCGAAGGATTTGTTCCTTCAAAACTAAATAACACATAACGCATGGGATAAATTTTTCTTACAATTTTCAATCTTTATGATAAAATCCTCGACCTATTAGTATCAGTCAACTTAACACGTCACCATGCTTACATCTCTGACCTATCAACCTCGTAGTCTTCAAGGGGTCTTACTTCATCAAGTGAATGGGAAATCTAATCTTGAAGCCCGTTTCTCGCTTAGATGCCTTCAGCGATTATCGGATCCGGACTTAGCTACCCAACTATGCTCTTGGCAGAACAATTGGTGCACCATGGGTCCGTCCACTCTGGTCCTCTCGTACTAGGAGCAGCACTTCTCAAATTTCCAACGCCCACAACAGATAGGGACCGAACTGTCTCACGACGTTCTG
>CALFPO010000009.1 GCA_937919165.1 uncultured Bacillota bacterium
CTTCTCCTGTCAATTCATCAACATATTCATTTGGCGCATAAGGAGGAGCGGTAGAAATAACCAACTTGCCCTTTTCAAGCACTTCCTTCAGCTTTCCTTCAACCTTTATCTCCTGTCCAAAGACAGTGATGGCTTCAGGAGCCTCAACAATCGTTTCTGGCTTGCTTGAACATCCACACAGCAAGCACAACGCCAATAATGCAGTGAATAACTTTTTCATTTTTCTTCCTCCTATATTCACCAAACAAAAAAGCCGTCCCTATCTAGAGACGACTTGTATAATCGCGGTACCACCCTAGTTATCTTAGATATGTATATGAAATATCTTCGATCACTCAAGCCTTAACGTAGCCATACGTCCCATCCTATGTATTTAGATGGAAATCTCACGGATGCGTTTCATCTTCTTCTTTACCGCTTGACTCGCACTCTGTTCAAGCTCGCTGTTGGAACAAGAAGATTACTTATTTCCGGTCCTCGATTAAGTAAAATATTAGATCATTGAAATACGCATGTCAATACTTTTCAGAAAATATTTTCAATAGTTTATGTAAATATTTTCATAAACAAAGAAACTATCTAGTAGTTTCTTTGTTTTGAAAGAACAAGCTCATTCTTTCTATAGACTATGGTTTTCTTGACTGCCCATGCAATCTCTATGATCAGATAAGGCAAGAAGATGAGAGATGACATCAGATAGAGATTTCCTTTTGTGAACAACGAATAATCAGCATCAGGGACTATTTTGATGAGTAAGAATGAAATTAGCATGCCGATTGCATTGAACAACAGTATAGGAATGATGAATCTCTTCTTCAGGTAGCAGAGATATTCGCTTGTCACTGCCATGTTCAGGCTGACGCCTGTCATGAATATGTACAGCTTTGGAAAGTAATATGGAATGGAACTCATCAAGAGAAAAAGCAAACTAGTGCTGTAGCATAACAGACAGACCGCCAGAAGGCGCCATAGGTTAAGCTTCTTTCCGACTCTCATCAGCATGACGCTTGCCGCTAGACCTAGAAGCATACCGATTACTTCATAGCCATTGATCGCAACAATCCATGCAACCATCATCATCCAATAATTCTTTACAATAAGTTTTCTCATCTTGCTTGCCTCACTACCTGTATGCTATAACATTCAGCCGTAATGATTGTTCAATTATTTGGACAGTTATATAATTGAATCATGAAATCCGAAAACAAGAAAAGGCTCTTGTCTCTGATCAGTATCTTAAGAAGAAATTCAGATATGGACCATAGACTAAGTCTCAATGAAATCATTTCCCTTCTGGAAAAGGAAGATATCGAAGTAAGCAATCGCAAGACCCTCTATGATGATTTTAGGGTTCTGGGCGATTACGGCTATGAAGTAGAATACGACAATGGCTACTATCTTAGCGATGCACCTTTTTCGCTATCCGAAATAAAGATCATCACCGATTCATTGAATTCGCTCAGGAACCTTGATGACAGTTTCCTGAAAGCCACAAATGATAAGCTATATTCTTTCATATCCGAATATGATCAATCTTTTCTAAAGAAGCTGGAATACCGCGGCAAGCATAAGCAAAGCCATTTCATCAACCGTCTTGAGGATGTGCTTTCGGCCATCAAAGACAATAGGCTGATCATCATCAAACGCAAAAACAAGGAAAATGAAACTGTAGGTCCACTGTTTCTGCATCGCGACAACGACTACTACTATCTCTACTATCACTACAAAGGAAACAATAAGATCTATCACACCCGTTTCGACAATATTTCCTCCATTTCCCTATCCGATCATAAGGACGATATAGATATCAGCCGCAACACGATCCTTTCAATCATTGAAGAAAGCACCAACTCTTTCCACGGCAAGGATAGCGAAACGATCAATTTCGAGATTCTGGACAATGATGGCCATCTTATGGATAGGCTAGCCGATGATTTCTCCAACATCATCTTCACTAAGATTGGCTTTTCCATCAAAGCCAGCATCAATGATGCCTTCTTTGGCAAGATTGCATCATATGGAAACAAAATAAAAATCAGCGATAGTGATATCGCTGACAGATATATATCTTTCCTGAAGGGAATCATTCAAAGTAACCAGGATTGTAGTAGTAGGAAAGCTTAGATTCATCGATTCCCTGATAGGCCAGCATTTCTGAAACGGTTGCGAATTGGCAACCTTTTTCTATGAGAGCAGGGAGAAGCCTTTCGATGGCTTCGGCCGTAGTCGAATAGATATCATGGAAAATGATGATATCGCCATCTTCATATGCATACTTCATGACCTGGTCATAGATCTCATCGGCTGTCTCGGCTTCCCAGTCTCCAGAATCGACATCCCATAGAATGGCAGGAAGGTTTTGGGCACTCAATACATTGTCGTCAAAGACGCCACCGATCGGACGATAGGTCTTCATTCTGTAGCCAAGCTTGCCAGAAAGATACGTGCATGGCCCATCGATCTCCTTCTTGAGGTCATCAGCATAGGCAAAATCGGTCAGATAGGTCTTGTGGGTCTGGGTATGGGAACCATATTCATTGCCTTGTCTTATCGAATCCTTCAGCATTCCGATAAGCTGCGCATCAGTGAAGTAGCTTCTTTCTTCTAGACAGTCGCCGACCACATAGAAAGTTCCTACCGCATCATAGCGATATAGCGTATCGATGATTCTGGCAGTGCTTGATTCATCCTTCGGAGCCCATAATTGAGGTCCATCATCGAAAGTCAGACAGATGACAGGATGGCTAGGATCCCTGTCAAGATATTGAGGCTTATGGTAATCTTCATTCTCATAGCCAAAAAACATATCCATCTGCTTCTGCATATACTTAAGCGGCACCATGACATCAAGATCGAATTCCTCGAATCGGCATTTCAATGATTCACCATCAATATCATATGTGACGCCATCGAAAGAAAGGTTATCCAGAGATGATTTCTCCATGAAGGAAGCATTGTAATACTTCTCAGGATGATTCTTCTTCATGGCATAGCGCAGATAGTCGGCAATGATGATTCTTCCTTCATCGCTTATCTCTTTGATTTCAAGCTTATTGAAGTCCTTGTCGACAAAGTATTCAAGATTGCCATAATCGATGAGATAGTAATCGCCATAAGGAACCAAGGAATAGTCATAGATCTTATCTTCCTTGGAAAGCTTGCATAGCTCCTTGGCATAGCTTCGCCCATCGCCTGAATCTGGATAGAAAGCCAGACAATGCCTGGTGGAGTATTTCTTCGCATCTCTATGTACCGATCTTTTGCCGACAAATGAAAAATTGACCGTCAGAAGGACGATTATTCCCGTAATCGACATAAACAGAATCATATATAGAACGAAAGACTTCTTGAGCCTTCTTCTTTTCTTTGTGGCCATCAAGGATATTATATCAGTTATGCCTTTGATGGTTTGCCAAAAGAGCGATGAAATCGCAAAGCATCACCAGAATTATGACTATAAGGCCATAGGCAAAGACCGGAACCATGTTGGTAGGATCGCTTCTTTGAGCCGCAAGAATGGCTGAACCAAGTCCAGATTTCGTGTAGCCTGTAAGCACTTCAGCCATGATTTCGATCTTCAGCGAAAGCCCAAAAGTTGATACAAGACCGGTAGTGATATACGGAATTGCCATAGGCAATTTAATATTGAAGGTGGTGGTCAGATAGCCCGCTCCGTCCACTGCCGCTGCTTCCAGGACCTCTTCTGGTACATTTCGGACACCCGAAGCAACACTCTCATAAAGAATCGGAAAGGCTATCAGAATAACGATATACATTGGCGTCATGCGTGCCCCGATTATCACCAGAAACAGGTACACCAGACAAGCCGTAGGAATCGATCTGAGCATCGAAATGGTAGGCCTCATCAATTGCTCAAGAAAAGGATTATTTCCCGCCAAAATGCCTAGAATCAAGGCTAGCGCAAAGGCAATCGCAAAGCCTCCAATCATTCTTATCATCGTCAGGAAGATGCAGTCATAGACATATGATCCCTTAAGCATCCTGATCATTTCTTTGCAGGTTTCAAGCGGTCCAGGAAAAATGAAAGTCCTTTCGCCCACCATAAGCGAAACGACTTCCCACAGAACCACAAACAGTGCAATTCCCAGAGTATTTATCACAAGTCTATTGGAAATAGATCTCTTCATTTGTCCTTTCCATACCGAATATCTTCACGAACTTATCGATGGCATTCTTGTGGTCGATAGCCTTCACAAAGCCCAGACCAATGGCATCATCCTTGAGTGCTGCTGTCGCAAGCTTGGCATTTGGAACACCGAATACATCCTTGATCTCCTCATCAGCCAGGCCGTTCTCTTCGCAAGTCTTGGCAAATAGTTCCGGATCTTCTATAAGTCTATTGATATCTTCTTCAAGGCCATTCAAGAACTCTATAGCCCTATCATGATCAAGCCTGTCAGAAACAAAGACACTGGCCTGAACCATATCTAGACCATTGCTTTTCTTGGCATATTCATCCTGAATGTTGGCATAGACAGAAATGTCGCTTTTCTGGGCCTTTGCAGCCGACAATGCAGGTTCGGCAATCATCACATAGTCGACATATGGCTCTTCATCGGCTGTCCTTTCATCATCATAGATGTTGATGCCCTTCAATAGACATGGAGTGGCATCACTGACTGCATTTACGTAATGGATATTGCTGTCAAATATGTCTCCATAGATGTAATGGAATACCAGATCAGGCGTAGCTCCTTGTGAGAAGATGACAATATAGTCTCCCTCATTCATGATACCATCATCATCATATCCTGTTGCGGCAATATAGAAGTTGCCGAAAGTGATGGTGGCAGCCAGCTTGTACCTTGCTCCATTGTTCAAGGCCTTTACGCCATTGACGGTATCGATGACGATGATATCTGATCCCCCTTCACCAGCCAGTTCAGGCAGAATCGCTTTGGCATCGCCGGTCATGAATTCATCGTTGGACATCTCGTTATAGAAAGCCAAGGAAGGTGCACCGCTAGGTACCGCGATTCTCAGTTTTTCTTCGCTCATATCTTCACTATCAGTAGAGCTGCATCCGCATAGCAGCATTGCAGCTATCACAAACAATATAATCTTCTTCATAATCTTTACCTCACACCTAGATTATATATAATATACTTATAGGAATATGTGATTCAAATCACGCCATGACAAACATTATAGATACCCTTGCCAGCAAAGAGAAGAAATGTCTAAGAGAGGTCTCATTAGCCAAAGATGATGTTCTTTTTCATGAAAACGATGCATGTACCAGCATAGGCATCCTGGCTGAGGGAAAACTCAAGATCGTCACCTATCTTGACGATGGCCGTGAGGTCATATACAACATCGTCAATGTCGAAGACATCTTCGGCAACAACCTGATCTTCTCAAGTTCCCCATTCTATAAGGGGGATGTTGTAGCTCTGGAAGACAGTACCGTATATCTTCTTGATAGAGACAGCCTTATTAAGATTCTCAAAAAGAACGAATCATTTATGATAGGCTATCTTGAGCGCCAGTCAGACTTCTCCAAGAAGCTGAACAATACCATCAAGCTCTTATCGATACAAAGCGCTGAAGATAGGCTTCTCTACTATTTCCATCTTTATGGCAACAAAATTAGCTTTACTTCAATAACGGAACTGGCCAATGAGCTATATCTTACTAGAGAATCTCTATCCAGACTATTGTCGAAAATGGAAAAAGAAGACAGAATTGCCCGTAAAGGCCATACAATAGTGCTCAATAATGCATTATAATTTATACGTAATAGGAGGATCTGAATATGTTCTCATTTGAAAATGACTACTCTGAAGGAGCATGTCCTGAAGTTCTGAATGCTCTAATCGAAACAAACTACAAACAGTGCCCTGGCTATGGCAATGATGAATACTGCGACAAGGCAAAACAGCTGATCAAGAAAGAAATCGGCAGAGATGATGTCGATATCCATTTCATACCTGGAGGTACGCCTGCCAACATGCTGGCGACATCCCTGATCAAGCCATATGAAGCCATCATCTGTGCAGATAATGGACATATCAATGTACACGAAACTGGTGCTATCGAAGCCCATGGCCATAAGATACTGACATCGGCTGGAAAAGATGGCAAGATCACTCCAGAAGAGATCGAAGCGATTGCCTGCAAGCATACCGACGAACATATGGTGAAGCCAAAGATGGTCTTCATATCCAATCCTTCTGAATTCGGTACCATCTACTCCAAGAAAGAGCTTGTCGAAATATCTGATGTCTGCAAGAAGCATAATTTCTATCTCTATATGGATGGAGCTAGACTGTCATGTGGACTGACAGCCGAAACAAACGATGTGACATTGAGCGACATCGCTAGCCTATGCGATATCTTCTATATCGGTGGCACCAAGAACGGAGCCCTATTAGGCGAAGCGATGGTCATCGTCAACGATGAACTGAAGCCTGACTTCAGATATATGCTGAAGCGCAATGGCGAAATGCTGGCAAAATCAAGAGTCATAGGTACTCAATTCATGGCATTGATGGACAATGGAGTATATATCAACAACGCCAAGAATGCCAATAGCATGGCTCAGCAGCTTAAAGCAATATTTGAACAATACGGCATCAAGATGTATCTGGAATCATATACCAACCAGATCTTCCCTATTCTCGACAACAAGCTTCTGGAAAAGATCAAAGAGAAGTATGTCGTAACCATCTGGGATAAATACGATGAAAACAATACAGTCGTAAGATTTGTATGCTCATGGGCAACCAAACAAGAAAACATCGACCAGTTTGCCCAAGACATGGAAGAATTCACCAAATAATCTCATATATACACAAAGACCGTCGGTTTTATTCCGACGGTCTTTTTTCATATATCATTCAAGCCTGAAGCTTATGTCACCCTTGCCATCATGGTAATTGGCCTTTACCACGGCACCATTTATCATGGTCATTCTTGGATCGACATGTCCGATATCCATCTCCATGATATGTGGCATGTTTCCAAGAGCCTTATCGGCAGCCTTTAGATAGTCAAGTTTTGGATTGTCGACATTCGGGAATGCCACCCTACCTATCAGCACACCCTTGCAGTGTCTGAAGTATCCGGCATATTTCATCTGCAGCAAAGCCAGATAGAAATTGTACGAACTCTCGGCAAAGACATCAAAATACCACACGATGCCATCATCCTTATGCCTTTCGATGAAATCAGATACATAGTCATATGGCGTTCCGATAAGCTTCTCGATGGCTTCGAAACACCCGCCTATCAGTCTTCCTTCGATTGTCATGTCCTTCTTCGCCACCCACTTCACCGGATGCTTTGTGCCAGCCTCATAGTCTGCGTAGCGCATGAAATGGCTATGCGACTTCTGTTTTGTCATCTTGCCTAATACGATAGAAAGATTCTCTTTCTGGAATCTAGGATTCTTGAATTCATATGATCCGGCATTGAAGCCATATAGAGTTGCGATATCATAGCGGCAGGTTACCGGAAACAGAATATTGGTAGGGTCAGAATAACCCATCATCCATTTCGGATTCTCTTTGATATGCTCAAAATCGATATATGGCATGACCTCAATCATATAGTCTCCGCCCGTAGCATAGACAATCATATCGACATCCTTATCGGTTACCAGTTCATCTATCTCTTTCGCTCTTGTCTTGGCGCTGGCACTGCGATCATTGTTCTTCCTGACGGAAGCCGTTTCCTTGATCTTATAGCCTTCCTGCTTCAGGAAATCAAGCGACTGCGTATAGATATCAAGCTTCTTCCCGACGCCAGCCGATGGAGCGCACACGCCTATGGTTGCGTTTTTTTCTATAAATTTTGGATAAATCATCTTTTTGTCTCCCTATCATGATTAATTATAGGAAAAACATCGTACTTTTTGGAAAATATTTGCAATAGCAGCTTTTTTTGTTTTAAGATAGAGATGCATATTGAATTGCTAGATAAGGGGATTTATGACAGGTAAGGTTAAGTGGTTTAATGCCGCTAAAGGTTATGGCTTTATCACTGGTGATGACGGCAAAGAAGTATTTGTACATTTCTCTGCAATCGTAGCTGACGGTTACAAGACTTTAGACGAAGGTCAGGCCGTTGAATACGAAGTAAACGATGGTGACAAAGGTCCACAGGCAGTTAATGTTACAAAACTTTAATTAAGCCGATCAAGAGCTCAGAAATGAACTCTTTTTTATCGCAAAGAAATGGTCAAGCATTAAGCTTGACCATTTTCATTATTCAGACTTTTTGATTATATAGTCGCCTTCACCGTCAACATCGACAGCTATCTTCCTGACATCATAGTTCTCCAACATGAATCTGGCGATCTTCGATTCGATGAAGCGCTGGATATGGCGTTTCATTGGCCTTGCGCCATAGTTCTCATCAAAGCCGCATTCGATGATCTTGTCCATAGCCTTGTCGCTGACGCTAAGTTCTATATCAGATTCCCCTAGCCTATTCTTCAGAATGCCAAGAAACTTCTCGGCAACCTTGCCTATCATTTTTCTGTCCAATGGATTGAAGATGATGATTTCATCTATTCTGTTGATGAATTCAGGCTTGAAGGTAGCCTTTACGATACTTTCATAGTCCTTCTGCTTCTGGTCCATATCCTTTTCAAAGGCATATTCAGAGCCAAGATTCGAGGTCATGATGATGATGGTGTTCTTGAAGTCTACTGTCACACCTTTTGAATCGGTGATACGTCCATCATCCAGGATCTGCAATAGGATGTTGAAGACATCCGCATGAGCCTTCTCTATCTCATCCAGCAAGACAATGGAATATGGTTTTCTTCTGACAGCTTCGGTAAGCTGTCCGCCTTCTTCATATCCTACATATCCTGGAGGAGCTCCAATCAGTCTCGATACGGAGAACTTCTCCATATATTCCGACATATCTATGCGGACAATCTTGCTTTCATCATCAAAAAGCTGTTCGGCCAAGGCTTTGGCTACTTCGGTCTTTCCTACGCCAGTTGGACCAAGGAAGAGAAATGAACCTATTGGCCTATTCGTATCGCTTACCTGAGCTTTAGAACGCAGAATCGCATCTGTCACAAGCTCTAAGGCATTGTCTTGTCCTACAACTCTAAGCGACAATGAATCTTTAAGCTTAAGCAGCTTCTCTCTTTGCGAAGACATGAGTTTCGCTACATCGATATGGGTCCATTTGGCAACAACTTTGGCAATAGATTCTTCATCGACAATCTCTGAAAGCATCTTCTCTTCGTTATTATCGTTTAGTTCATTAAGCTGTTTCTCAAGAGATGGAATCGTTTCGTATTGGAGTTTTGACGCTCTCTCATAGTCGGCATTGTTCTGGGCATCAGACATCTCAAGCTTTGCCTTCTCAAGATCAGCCTTTATTTCTTTGGCCTTCTCTAAAGAATCCTTTTCCCTATTCCATCTATCCTCAAGGTCCTGTTTCTTGAGCTTCATGGCTTCAAGATCGCTTTCCAGTTCCTCAAGACGTTTCTTAGCCTTATCGTCATCGCTCTCTTTCTTTAGCGATATCTTCTCTATCTCAAGGGTATCTACCTTTCTTGACAGTTCATCAAGCTCTGAAGGCTTTGAATCCATCTCCACCCTTGTGGAGGCACAGGCCTCATCGATCAGATCTATTGCCTTATCAGGCAGGAAACGGTCTGTGATGTATCTGTTTGACAATGTCGCTGCCGCAATGATCGCATCATCCTTTATCTTGACGCCATGATGGGCTTCAAAACGGTCCTTCAGTCCTCGAAGAATCGATATCGTATCTTCTACGCTTGGTTCATCAATAGATACTTTCTGGAAACGACGTTCCAAAGCAGCATCCTTTTCGATATATTGACGATATTCATCGAAGGTCGTAGCGCCTATGCATCTGAGTTCTCCTCTTGCAAGCATTGGCTTTAGAAGATTGGCGGCATCCATAGCGCCTTCGCTCTTGCCGGCACCAACCAGATTATGTATCTCATCGATGAAAAGGATGATATGGCCATCGGCATCCTGTACTTCCTTTAGTACAGCCTTAAGCCTTTCTTCGAATTCGCCACGATATTTGGCTCCCGCAATGAGCGATCCCATATCAAGCTCTATCAGGTCCTTATCTTTCAGCCCTAATGGCACATCATTGTTGAAGATGCGCCAAGCAAGTCCTTCGACAATGGCAGTCTTTCCGACGCCTGGTTCACCAATCAGAACCGGATTGTTCTTGGTCTTGCGGGATAGTATCTCGATCACTCTTCTTATTTCCTCATCTCTGCCGATGACCGGATCGATCTTGCCGTTTCTTACATCATCGACCAGATTGCGTCCGTATTTCTGCAAGGGATTGAGATTGTTTTCATCGCCTGGATTGCTTATCATGCCATCGCCCCTTTCTTTCTCGTATCTGTCCATCAGCTCTTCTTTCGATAGTCCGCAAACCTTATCGAGTTCTTGGGAAACAGACGATCTGTTGAACAGCACAGCTATGAACATATCAAACAGCGAAATATAGCTGTCTTTTCTTTTCTTTGATGCCTGCAGAGCTTCATTGAAGCTTTCAGCCAGATATCTGTTCATGAGCGGATTGCCTGCAGAGCTGCTTGATGGAAGCCTGTTCAGATATGCATCGACGATCGATCTCATCTTATTGATGTCATAGCCCTTAAGCAGGCTTATGATATCTTCATCCTGCAGGAAAGCATTAAGAAGATGTTCGCTTGCTAGTTCAGCGTTTGATCTTTCCTGGCAAAGGCTAAGCGCCTTCATTAATATCTCCTGCAGTTTCTCTGTCATAAGTTCAGGATTCATATTGCTACCTCCTTTAGCACTTTATGATGTCAAGTGCTAACAACAATGCTTTTTTAAGTAGGAACTAGTCCTACTTAAAATTTTTCTTGAATTTTTCGAATACCGATTCCTTGCGTGTCGCAAGCTTTTCGTATAATTCTTTCTCTTCTCTTGAAAGCTTCTTAGGAATCTCGATCTCAATCTCGACATACTGGTCGCCCATGCTGCCGGTCCTTAGATCCTTGACGCCATAGCCTTTCAGACGAAGCTGCTGGTTCGGCTGTGTGCCGGCTGGAATGGTCAGTTCCACATCGCCATGGACAGTCGGAACATCGATCTTGGTGCCTAGTGTCGCATCGACAGATGATATTGGAACCTTGACCTTGATGTTGTTGCCTTCTCTGATGAAGAACTTGTGGGACTTCACTCTTACCTCGATATAGAGGTCGCCATTAGGCCCGCCATTCTCGCCTCTTTCGCCATAGCCGCTCACTCTGACCTGCTGGCCAGATGAGATGCCGGCTGGAATCGTTACCTCAACCTTGTCCTTGATGGTATTGTATCCTTCGCCACCGCAATGAGGACAGGCCTTCTTGATATGTTTGCCGCTTCCTCGGCAGTCTGGGCAGACAGTCTGCTGCTGTACGACGCCAAATGGCGTACGGCTTTGCCTTACGACACGTCCGCTGCCACGGCAGGTTGGACACGTTTCGATATCTGACTTTGATTGAGCACCAGTTCCATCGCAATGTTCACATTTCTTGTCGACGGTGATGCTGATGATCTTGTCTACACCATGAACAGCATCAAGAAAGTCGATGTCGATGGACATATAGCGATTGTCACCTTTGATCGGACCTGTCCTTCTTGAAGAGGAACGGGAACCGAAGCCAAAGTCGGAGAATCCTCCCATGCCTCCCATGAAGCTTGAGAAGATATCGCCAAGGTCATCCATGTTGACGCCACCGAAACCTCCGAATCCCTGGCCAAATCCTGCACCATCCATGCCTGCGTGGCCGAATTGATCGTAGGTGGCCCTTTTCTGGGAATCGGAAAGGACTTCATAGGCTTCATTTATTTCCTTGAACTTGGCTTCCGCATCCGGTGCCTTATTAACATCAGGGTGATACTGCTTTGCGAGCTTGCGATAAGCCTTCTTGATCTCATCTTCACTAGCGCCCTTCGATAAACCTAAGACATCATAATAATCACGCTTGTCGGCCATGATACCACCCCTTTCTTTTTTCTATTAGTTCTTGCTCTGGAAATCCGCATCGATTACATCATCATTGCTTGATGATGAAGCGTTTGGATCTTCATAAGTCTGGCCATTTCCAGGATTCTGGCTAGCCTGCTGATACATTGCTTCAGACATTGCCTGAGCAGCCTTCTCAAGCTCATCAAGCTTTCTCTTCAATGTATCGTAATCGTTGTTGTCGATTGCTGCCTGCAGTTCATCGCGCAAAGCCTTGACCTGAGCCTTCTGATCTTCGCTGACGTTTGCGTTCTCGGTTTCAAGCTGCTGATCAATCTGAGCTACAAAGCCTTCAGCCTTGTTCTTAAGTTCGATCTCTTCTCTTCTCTTGTCATCAGCTTCCTTATTCTCTTCAGCTTCTCTTACCATCTTATCGATCTCTTCATCACTTAATCCAGATGAACCAGAGATGGTGATTTCCTGCTTCTTATTTGTGCCCTTATCAAGAGCTGATACATGAACGATGCCGTTTACATCGATATCGAACTTGACTTCAATCTGTGGAATGCCACGTCTTGCAGGTGCAATGCCTGTAAGCTGGAAGTTGCCAAGCAGCTTGTTGTCGGCAGCCATAGGTCTTTCGCCCTGGTATACCATAATGTCTACAGCTGGCTGATTATCGGCAGCTGTCGAGAAGATCTGTGACTTCTGAGTAGGAATGGTTGTGTTTCTTGGAATCATGACAGTCATGACGCCGCCTAATGTTTCAATGCCTAATGATAATGGGGTTACATCAAGCAGCAGGATATCGCCACCGAAATCGCCCTGCAGAACGCCGCCCTGGATTGCAGCACCCATAGCTACAACTTCATCTGGGTTGACTGATCTGTTAGGTTCTTTGCCTAATTCGTTCTTTACGGCTTCCTGAACCGAAATCATTCTGGTTGATCCACCTACCAGCAATACCTGGTCGATATCGCTAGGAGTAAGTCCAGCATCCTTCATAGCCTGTCTTACTGGTCCTACAGTCCTGTCTACCAGATGCTTTGTCATCTTATCGAAGTTGGCTCTAGTCAAATCGATATCCAGATGCAATGGACCAGTCTCATCAGCTGATATGAATGGCAATGAGATATGGGTCTGAACCATAGAGCTAAGATCCTTCTTGCCTTTTTCTGCAGCTTCCTTCAATCTCTGAAGAGCCATTCTGTCAGCCTTAAGGTCGATGCCATGATGCTCCTTCTTGAATTCTTCAGCCATCCAGTCAACGATCACGTTATCGAAATCGTCGCCACCCAGATGGTTGTCGCCGGCTGTAGCCAATACTTCGAATGTGCCATCAGCCAAGTCGAGGATAGATACATCGAATGTGCCACCACCCAGGTCGAATACCAGCACACGCTGTTCCTTATCGGTCTTGTCGATACCGAATGCCAAAGCAGCAGCCGTTGGTTCGTTGATGATTCTTTCAACTTCGAATCCCGCAATCTTGCCGGCATCCTTGGTTGCCTGACGCTGGGCATCGTTGAAGTATGCTGGAACAGTGATGACGGCCTTCTCGACCTTTTCGCCCAAATAGTCTTCAGCATATTTCTTCATGTACTGAAGAATCATGGCAGAGATCTCCTGTGGAGTATAGTTCTTGCCGTTGACGTTTACCTTCTCGTTTGAACCCATCAATCTCTTGATAGATGTTACCGAATCCTTGTTGGTGACAACCTGTCTCTTGGCAGCGTCGCCTACAACGATTTCACCATCCTTGAACGCAACAACCGATGGAGTGGTTCTGTTGCCTTCTGGGTTTGTGATAACCTTTACTTCTTTACCTTCCATGACAGCTACGCAGCTGTTTGTAGTACCTAAGTCAATACCTATAATCTTGCTCATGTTATTCCTCCTTATTCGCTAACCTTGACCATTGCTGGCCTCAAGATTCTATCTTTCAATACATAACCTTTCTGTAAAACTTCTATAACAATTCCTGATTCGACATCCTCTTTCTTTTCCTGCATAAGTGCCTGTTCAAGATTTGGATCGAATGGCTTATTCAGGCAATCGATTGCCTCAACGCCTTCATTCTTCAATGCCGCCAGCAATTGATTGTAGGTCATCTCTACACCCTTCTTGAATCCTTCATCGGACTCTGACACTTCCGTAGCCAAAGCCCTTTCCAGATTGTCGATGACCGGCAGAACCTCTTTGGCGAAACTCTGGATACGATACTTCCTGGTGAGTTCCGCTTCCGCATTCAAACGCTTCTTCATGTTCTCGGTGTCCGCATATGCTCTTGCATAGTCGTTCTTGAGCTTCTCTATCTCTTTCTTCAATGTCTCGACTTCATCTTCGACATTCAAGTCTTCAACAATCTCTTCTTCTTCAGTCTCAGGAACATCCTCTATGATCTCTTCCTTGACCTCTTCCTTTTTCTTCTTCTCTTTTGACATAATTTCCTCTCTAGTTGAACATATCCTCTATTTCTTTACAGATAAAGTCCAACAGGTTGACGACACGCGAATATTCCATTCGCCTTGGACCTACCACCATCAGTCTGGCATTCTCATCAGAGCCCTTATTGAGCTTGATTTCGCTTGAGACGATGGCTATGTCATCCTTCCAGATGAGCTCGGTGCCTTGCGGCGTTACAGCTACCACATCATTGCTCTTCATCTCGTGGCTGACGATGCTTCTGAACAGTTTAGAATCATCGAAGAACTTCGTCAGTTCTTTGAGCTTCTCGACATCGGCATATTCTGGCTGATACATCATGTTGCTGGTGCCATCAAAATACAGCGTTTCTGAAGCAAACTTCACGAATGCTCCCGCAAAGGCATTGAACAGCATCTCGAATCTCTGGACCGACTTGGTCAATACTGGCTTCAGGGATTCAAGCTTCTCTGGAAGCTCATAGATCAGCGTTCCCTTCAAACGATCGTTCAATATGTCGGTACATGTCTCAATGTCTTCGATCGATACCTCATCCTGGAAATTGAACATCTTGTTTTCGGTATATCCGGTATTGGTGATGAAGACACATACAGCTGTCTTCTTGTCGATCTGGAAGACACGGATATGCTCAAGAGTCTGATTCTTGGCATCCGGTCCCAGCATGCCGCTGGCCAGATTGGTCATATCGGAAACGATATGGCATGACTCCTTGATGGCCTCTTCGATATTCATCGACTTCTTGTCGAAGATATTGGCCAAGGCATATTTCACTTCCTCATCCATATCCTTCTTCAGAAGATGCTCACAATAGTACTGGTAGCCCTTATTGGAAGGGATGCGTCCTGCTGAAGTATGAGGCTTCTCAAGATATCCCATTGATTCTAGGGTGGCCATATCATTCCTTATGGTTGCGGAAGAATATGGCAAGCGATACTTATCAACCAGGGTTTTTGAACCGACAGGCTCAGCTGTCGCAACGAATTCATCGACTATCGATTTCAGAATATCTACCATTCTAGGCGTCAATGACATATCTTCACCTCCTTTAGCACTCTATTTATTCCATTGCTAATATACAATATATCTTTAGCACTGTCAATAAACTAGTGCTAAACAAGTGCCAAAAATCTACCATCAAAAAAGCCCATCTATCTGGGCTCTATATTTCATTTCTTCAATCTCTTTGTGACATCCTTGAGAATAGCCTTTGGGAAGAACGTTTTGATGTCTCCGCCAAATGCAGCAACTTCCTTGGCGATCGATGAAGACAAGAACGACAGTTCAGGCTTAGATACCATAAGTACCGTCTCCAATTCGCTATCAAGCGTCATATTGGCAGTAGCTAATGCCAGTTCATTCTCATAGTCCGATACCGCTCTGATGCCCCTGATGATGACCTTGCAGCCGATCTTTCTTGCATAGTTGACAGTCAGGCCTTCACCGATAACAACTTCAACGTTCTTTAGATCCTTGCAGCATTTCTCGATCAACGCCTTTCTTTCTTCAGCTGTAAACATGCATGACTTGCTCTTGTTCTCCATTACCGCAACATAGAGCTTGTCGTATACCTTGGCAGCCCTTTTTATGATATCCAGATGTCCTTCTGTAATAGGATCGAAAGATCCAGGATAGATAGCCTTAATCATCATTGGTCCTCTTTTCTATAATATATAAGCTTGCTGATGCCATACTTTCTTTCCTTATACTTATGGAAAGACAGATAATCGTCATTCAGCATCGTTTCCTTGCTTGCTTCCACCACAATTATACCTTTTTTGTCCATGACATCATATGTAGTCACATAGTAGAACAGTTCATCATATGCCCCAAATCTATATGGCGGATCGACAAAGATGTAGTCGAAACCTCTTTTTCCCATCTTCTTCAGACATTCCTGATAGTCAAGATTATAGACTTCCCTATCTTCTTTGACCTTCTCAAGATTGGCCTTGATGATGGCACAGGCCTTCTTGTTCAGATCGTTGAAGACAACGGTTTCTGCCCCTCTAGACAAAGCTTCGATGCCGATGGCTCCGGTTCCTGAGAACAGGTCAAGAAAAGACGTATCGGAATAGATATCGATGCTGGAGAAAAGAGCTTCCTTCACCATATCTCTTGTAGGTCTTGTGATGTCTTCGCCTTCCAAAGCCTTAATCGGCGTTCTCTTGTACTTTCCCGCTATTACTCTCACTGCTAGGTACTCTACTCCTTATCAGCTCGCATTGGGCCAGGCCAAGAGCCATCATCGACGATACAAGAGATGACCCGCCTGAGCTTATCAACAGAAGCGGAACGCCGGTCAGCGGAACGAAGCCGCTTACGCCGCCCACATTCAGAATGAAATGGACAATGAAATATACGAAGGTGCCAAGAAGCACAATCTTGGATGATATATATTTGCTTCTAAGCGATCCGATTACGATCGGTCCAAGAAGCAAGACATAGAACATGATGAAAAGCGTAAATCCGACAATGCCAAGTTCCTCAACAATGACCGGCAGAATGAAGTCGTTGGATGGGTTTGGGAAGTTCATATACTTATGGATGGAATTGCCATACCCTAATCCAAGAATATCGCCATTGGCGAAAGATACCAGCGACATGATCAGATGATAGCCATTGTCGTACTGATAAAGGAATGGGTCGGCAGCAGCCAAGAATCTTCCAATCATGTAGTTGTCCTTATAGCGCTTAAGAAATTCCGTTACTGGTGGAGAAAGAACCACGCCAACCAAAGCGACTGTTCCGATGATGATCCACATCATCCAGATCTGATATTGGCGCAGATCCTTGTATGGCGGAATGAACAGGATACAGAAGCATATCACAAAAAGCACCAATGCTGAACCGAAGTCATGCTGATAGATGGCGATGATCAGAAACAATATGAATGAACATATGGCATAGGCAAAGAAATTGTCCTTATTCTCATCTTTATGGTCAGTTCCAAGCAAACGGGCACCGAATATTATCATGAAGGTCTTGGCAAACTCTGAAGGCTGTATCGACATACCGCCAGGCAGATAAAGCCAGGCATAGGCACCATTGGTCTCGCCGAACAGCTTACAGGAAAGAAGCAATGCTATGATGACCATATAGCCTACCCAGAAGAAGATGCGTGGAACCTTACGCAATGGCACATTCATGAAAACGAGATAGAGCACAAAGCCAAATGCGGCATATATTATCTGTTTTCTGATGATGCCTGCAAGATATGAGGTATCGCCGACGCTGTTGCCCATTTCGGCTGAAGCGATCATCAGCGAACCGAAGACAACAAGCACAATTAGAGCAATGGAGATACCTGCATCGCCTAATGAAAAACGTTTCTTATTTTGCACAAACTAATTCTAACATAAGAAAAAAGTTATATAATATGCTTATGCTTATCAATAACGACACAATCATCAAGGATGACAATCCGCTTCTCAGAACAAGATCTGCCGATGTTGCTTTACCGTTGTCCAAGGAAGATGAAGACCTTCTGAGGGACATGCTTAAGTATGTCGACGATTCAACTATAGAAGAGATAGCCGAAAAAGAGAACCTCAGGCCAGCTGTCGGCATCAGCGCCATTCAGGTTGGCGTAGCCAAGAAAATGACAGCGATCATCATCAAGGACGGCGAAGGAAACAAGATTCATGAATATGCTCTGGTAAATCCAAAAATCATCACCAATTCCGTTGAAAGAGCGTATCTTGAATCAGGTGAAGGATGTCTGTCGGTTGTCGATGAACATGAAGGATATATCTATCGCAGTGCCCGCGTAAAGGTCAAGGGTTTCGATATTCTCCAGAACAAGGAAGTCCTGATCAAGGCTGATGGCTATTTCGCCATCGTTCTTCAGCATGAGCTTGATCACTTCAAGGGCATCCTTTTCTACGACCACATCGACAAGAAGAATCCTTTCCATAAGGATGAAGCAATATCAATTGAATAAAAGATTCTTTTGATTTATCATTTATATAGTTAATTGTAGATAAATATAATTAATTCATGGAGGTAAAATGAGTCATTTGTTATGTCATTATAATCGTGGAGCTAATGATATGAATCGCGTTTATAGTGGTCCAAACTACGACCCAAAAACAGATACGCTGGTATATGCTCTAGGCGGATTAGGCGAAGTAGGCAAGAACATGTACTGCTTCGAACATGATGATGAGATCATCATCATCGATGCCGGAGTCAAATTCCCTGATGACGAACTTCTGGGTGTAGATTATGTAATCCCTGATTATACACATCTGATCAAAAACAAGAACAAGATCAAAGCCTTGATCATAACCCATGGTCATGAAGACCATATCGGAGGCATTCCTTTCTTCATTCTGGCCTGTCCAGTCAAGAAGATATATGCCCCCCGCTTCGCCAAGGCCTTGATCGAAAGGAAACTGCAGGAAAGAAGAAGGCTGGCTGGAACGGAAGTGATCCAGATCGACGACAATTCATCGATCCAGACCGATCATTTTCGCATTGGTTTCTTCAACACCGTCCATTCGATTCCTGATTCATTAGGCGTGCTGATCAATACCCCTAATGGCAGAATCGTCGAAACTGGCGACTTCAAGTTTGACCTCACTCCTGTTGGTCAGAATTCCGACTACCAGAAGATGGCCTATATCGGTGCAGCAGGCGTCACATTATTGATGTCTGATTCCACCAACGCCGAAGTCGAAGGCTTCTCGATTTCCGAAAGACAGGTCGCATCGGCCATAAACGACATCATGAAGAAGACTACAGGCAGAATCCTGATCTCTACCTTTGCTTCCAACGTCAATCGTCTGTCCCAGATCATCAAGTCAGCCAGAGACAACGGCAGAAAGGTTGTCGTCTTTGGCCGTTCGATGGAGAATGTCGTCGATATCGGCATCCAGATGAAAACCATCGATGTTCCTGAAGACACCTTCATCGCACCTGATCTTGTGAATATGTATGAACCTGAGAAGCTCTGCATCGTCTGTACCGGCTCCCAAGGCGAATCCTTGGCTGCCCTAAGCAGGATTGCAGGCGGCAACCATAAGTATGTAAGAATCATTCCTGGCGATACGGTCGTCTTCTCATCAAGCGCTATCCCAGGAAATGCCCTCAATATCGGCGGCATCGTAAACCAACTGGTGAGAAATGGAGCCAAGGTGCTTGTCAATTCGACCCTTACTTCCCTGCATACAACCGGACATGCCTCAAAAGAGGAACAGAAGCTGATGCTGCAGCTCATAAAGCCTAAGTATTTCATGCCTATGCATGGCGAATATAAGATGCTGAAGCTCCATGCCCAATCGGCTGTCGAGACCGGCATTCCGAAAGATAATTGCTTCATATGTGCCAATGGCGATGCCCTGGTTCTTCATGAAGGCGAAGTGTATCGTTCCAATACCAGAATCCAGACCGATGCGATATATGTCGATGGCAATGATATCTCTGGACTATCGACATCCGTACTGAAGGATCGTAGAATCCTGGCCGACAATGGCCTAGTAGCTGTAATCGTATGCATCGATTCACGTTCCAACAAGATTCTCTGCCGTCCAGGCATCGTATCGCGTGGATTTGTCTATCTCAAGGAAAACCAGACCCTGATCAAGGAAGCTGAAGCATTGGTATATGAATCACTGAAGAATGCGATGAAGCAGAAGGTAACCTTCGGCGATCTGAAGAACTGCATCAGGAATGCCTTGGAGCCTTATCTATATGAAAAGACCAATCGCAACCCGATTGTCATACCGGTAATACTCAATCACGTAGACGCAATGAAAAGAGACAGCTAGACTGTCTCTTTCTTAAGTTCTCTATATCCTAACATCATGCTGCCAAGCACCCCGGCATTGTCGCCAAGCTTAGGTGCCACGATGTAGTCATCGATATGGCTTTCGATCTGCTCAACGCCGATATAGCCATTGAGCATTCTTTTGGTTTTCTCTCTTATCATTCCATAGAGGTTCTGGTTATGCATGACGCCGCCGCCAATGATGATTCTTTCTGGCGAATAGCACATTATGGCATTGCATAGGGCTTGAGCGATATATTCGCTTTCCAGTTCCCAAACCTCATCACGGTCATACAGATCCTCGCCTTTGGCATTCCATCTTCCATAGATGGCAGGGCCTGAAGCAAGTCCTTCAAAACAATGATCATGGAAACGACATGAGCCTTCATAGGTATCGCCTTCCACCCTTGTCAGAAGCATATGTCCAGCTTCAGGATGGAGCACGCCATGAAGAAGCTTGCCATCCACATATACGCCAAAGCCGATTCCTGTACCGATCGTAATATAGATGGCATTCTCCACATCGCTTGCGGCACCGAACATCGCTTCTCCTAGCATGGCCGCATTGACATCCGTATCAAATCCAACCGGAACATTCAATGCTTCCTTGAAAGGTCTCACAAGTTCAGTGTTGTCCCATCCTTGCTTTGGTGTCTTGGCGATCATGCCTTTAGCTATATCAAGCGGACCAAAAGATCCGATGCCTAAGGCATCAATATTCTTGTCCTTGAACCATTCTATGATTTCCGGAATCGTATCTTCCGGCATTCTTGTTTCAACCACATGGCGAGCCAATAACTCGCCCTTTTCGTTTCCTAGACCCAGAACCATCTTGGTTCCTCCGGTCTCCAGTCCTCCTAAACGCATTGTTTCTCCAGATTAGACAAGACGATCAAATAGACGATAGAAATCTCTGCGGCTCTTTCTAGGCATCGATACACACTCTTCGATAGACATCGAAACAATCTCATTGTCGTCGATACCGACACACATGCCACCCTTTCCTTCAATCAGAAGCTCTATAGCCTTGGCGCCAAGCCTTGAAGCCAGAACCCTATCGTTAGGAGATGGCGAACCGCCACGCTGGATATGGCCAAGAATAGTGGCACGACCCGCGAAGGTTGTGGTCCTGCTGACCTTATCAGCCAAGGCATTGACATCGCATATTTTCTCAGAAACGATGACGATCGCATGGTTCTTGCCCTGAGATTCAAGATAGCGCAGCTTCTCAAGTACGGCTTCTTCATCATAGCCGGTCTCAGGAGTGATCAGTATCTCAGCTCCGCAAGAAATGCCTGAATAGATGGCCAGATCGCCACAATGATTTCCCATTACTTCTACAACTGAACAGCGGTGATGAGAAGAAGAGGTATCACGCAGCTTATCGACACAATCAACGATGGTATTAAGTGCTGTATCGAAACCGATGGTAAAGTCGGTTCCCTGGATATCGTTGTCGATGGTTCCAGGCAAGGCAATGCAGTTGATGCCCTGCTTGGTCAAGGCGTCTCCTCCACGATATGTGCCATCGCCGCCGATGATTACCAATGCATCTATTTCATTCTCTCTCAGCTTCTCGACTGCCTTTAGCTGCACTTCCACTTCCTTGAATTCAGGAAGACGGGCACTACCCAGAATCGTTCCGCCACGAGACAGGATATCGGATACCGAACGTTTGGTGAATGGCTCATAGCTTCCTTCCACCAGTCCCTTATATCCGTCATGGATTCCCATGACCTCAATGCCGTTTGCTAAAGCCGTTCTGGTAACCGAACGGATTGCCGCATTCATGCCTGGCGAATCGCCGCCAGATGTCAGCACACCAATTTTTCTAAGCATATCATATCCTCCTCTTGTTGCTTCCCACCAGACAATAGTCTTCGGAAAGAATATCGATCCGCTCCATCAGCCTCTTTGCGTTCATCGCATTGGACTTGTCTTTGCGGTCATAAGTATAGTGTCTATTGAGTTCATCCTTATCGAGATTGGATGTAAACATGGTGATCAATCCATTCTCCATACGATAGTCCAGAATCCTAAAGAGTATGTCATCTCTCACAAAATCCGAAACAGCTTCTGAACCGATATCATCCATGAATAGATAATCGGCTTTCTGCAGCTTGACAATGGTTCTATCGATCATCGAAGGATCGCTGTTGATATATGACCTCATCTCATTGAAGAATGATGAGACCTTCACGAATGCAACCTTGTTGCCCTTGTCGACCAATGAATTGGCCAAAGCTATCGACATATAGGTCTTGCCTACGCCTAGATCGCCATAGATATATAATCCCTTATCGTTTTGCTTATGCAGGATGCCAAGCATCAAGGCATACAGCTCGCGCTGATCATCAGCATAGTTCAGATCTTCAAGATAGAGTTCCTGAAGGTTATCAGGAATGTCATTATACACAAAGCTCGCGATGTGCCTTTCCTTCTTGAGCTTGCTTAAGGCATGGTCGCAATATTCGATCTCAGAATAAAGCACGCCATCATATGTCAGATCGACTCTTTCGCCCTTGGATAGCTGCCTGCAGCAGTATAGTCCCTTGCAGTCTTTGCATAGTGTCCTAGACTCCAAGACCGCTTTGAAAATAGACATATGATCTTGCACATACGCATCGTTAAGTCCATATCTTGTGATGAAATCATTCAGATATTCATCGCTTTTGATAATATCCAGTTCTTTGCTCATTTCTTGTCCTTCAAAGCCAACAGCTTCTCGATTTCTTCAGGGCTCATCTTCTTGTTCTTTTCCTGGCTATAGCTAGGAAGCACTTCTTCTTTTCTATTTGAAGATGAGTAGCCCTTCTCCAGCCTCTCAAGCGCCATCTTGGAAGTCTGGATATTGTTTCGATGCAGATCGGAAGCGATCGGATAGAGATACTTCTCGATCAGACGATTATCGCAGTTCTTCAGTCCGTGTCTAAGCAATACATTTATTACTGGCACGCTCAGATGATATTCATTAGACAGATTGTAGATGATCTGCTTGTCGTATCTGGTGACTTCCTTGCCATCCTGAAGCGACATCAGATAGCTGACGCATGGCACATTGTATAAATCCATATCGACACTTCGATAGTCTATGCTTGAAGACATGCAGGCATAGCGCAGCTTGTTTATGTCGAAGGTGTTGTTGTCATAGTTTATGATCTTTGGCAGGAACGATTTCATCCTGTCATAGGATATGCCATACAGATCTCCCAAAGTGGCAATCTGCTTAAGGATCTCCTCATTACGGAATCTCATCGGCAAAAGATTGACGGAAACATTCTTAAGGAAGACATTGATATCAAAGATGGTATTGAAGCTGTAGCTATTTGTCTTCTTCTTGGACAGATATGTCTCATCGTCCTCTGACCAGCTATTCAGGATCTCTAGATCAGGCTTCTTGGATACATCTTCATAGTCACGATGTTTCTCTTCCTCATATATATCGGCAATCAGTTCCTGATAGTGTCTGCCAGATGTCTTCAAGATGAACTCTCTGACCATCAATGAATCCTTCACAAACTTCTTCATCGTCATAGGCTCAAGCATCTGGAAGATGTAGTGGTCATCCTTCTTCAGGGTCTTCATGAGACGATACTCATTAAGCTTGCCGCAAAGATCCTCAAAGATGTCGACATTCATATTCAGGTACTCCAGCAGTTCGCTTATTTCCATGAAACCGGCTGTCGAGCCCTTGAAGAACAGGTTCTGATACAGTGCCAAAGCATCATTTCCGATAAGCGGAGCGTAGAAAAGCACCAGGGACTTAAGTCTCTCGCTTGACAGTTCCGTGCCGTTTTCCAGCTTATAAAAATCCTTACCTAGCATAAAGTATCATCTATCCATTTATCTATAGAGCTATAGAGCTCCTCAAGGCTACCATTATTATATATGATTTTATCTGCTCTTTTAATCTTTTCATCCACAGGCATCTGATTGGCAATTCTCTTTTTTGCCTCCTTATGGCTGAAGCCTCTTTCTTCAAGTCTGACAACAGCCTTATCCTCGTCAGTGCAGATGAGAAGACTCTCATCGAAGTAGCGATTCCACTTCACTTCAAACAATAACGGAACCTCTGCCACGAGCGGATCAGAATCCTTTTTCATGAGTTCATCAAGTATCAGCGGATGCAGAAGCGATTCCAGCAGTTCCTTCTTCTTTCTGTCGCCAAAGACCACATCAGAAAGCTTCTTCTTATCCAGAATTCCCTTTTCGAAACACTCAGGGAAGTTCTCTTTGACGGCCTTGTATCCAGCCTTGTTTCTTTTCAGCAAGTCGCGATTGGCCTCATCGCAATCAAAGACCTCATAGCCCTTCTTGCGCAGATAGTCGCAGGCTGTGGTCTTGCCTGAACCGATGGTTCCGGTAAGGGCAATCTTGTGGTTCTTCCATTTCTGGCAATTAGGACAATAATATGTTCCTCTTCCGCCCACTGTTATCTTTCTGATGTTTCCTTCACATGATGGGCAAAGGGACATTGTATGAACCTTCAGCGACTGCTGAAAACGTCCACTGACGCCTAATGATGAAGTATAGGATCTGATGGTTGTTCCGCCAGCCTTGATGGCTTGTCTAAGGATCTTCTTTGTCTCGGCGATAAGGTTACGATAATCATCGTCATCCAGCTTGCAGGCAAGTGTCTTAGGATTGATTCTTATGGCGTAGCAGATCTCATCAGCGTAGATGTTCCCTATGCCGGCTATGAAAGACTGGTCCAGCAGCACCTGCTTGATCGGAAGCTTGCAATTCTCCAGATAGGAACGGCAATAGTCGACAGTGAAATGTTTACCGAAAGGTTCAACACCAAGATTCTTGAAATCATGATAGTCCTCATCCTTCTCGATAAGTTCCATCCTGCCGAATTTGCGCACATCGTTGTATCTTAATTGTTTGCCGTTATCGAGATAGAATATCACATGGTCATGCTTATTCAGCGGAACATCATCATCCAAGATGAAGTATTTGCCTTCCATGCGCAGATGGGAAACAAGGGTTATGTCGTCCATCTCGAAAAGAAGATATTTGCCTCTTCTTTTGAAAGCACGAAAATGCTGATTGATGAGCTTCTCTTTGAAGATCTTCTCTTCTGTCTCCACAATCGGCTTATACAGTATCTTTATGTCAATTATCTTGCAGTCCTTTATCCTTGATTCCAAGGTATCCAGGACTGTCTGCACTTCAGGTAGTTCAGGCATTATTTCGCCTCATACCAGGTCTTGCCATAGGCAAGCGATGAATCAAGTCTGGCTTTCAAAGGATAGGCCTTTGACATCAGTTCAGGAACAATCTGCTGCATGGTCTCAAGCTCTTCTTCTGGAACATCAAAGATCAGTTCGTCATGCACCTGAAGAATCAGCTTCGACTTGAGCTTTCTTTCCTTTAATTCTTTATATACATTGACCATGGCTATCTTGATGATATCGGCAGCGCTTCCCTGAATGGTGGCATTCATGGCTGCTCTCTTGCCGAATTCTCTCATGCCATAGTTGCGGTCGTTTATTTCATTGATGTATCTTCGACGATTGGAGATGGTCTTCACATAGCCATTCTCTTCGCAGTATCTTACCTGCTCATCCAAATAGACCTTGATGGATGGATAGGTCAGGAAATAGTCATCAATGAACTTCTTGGCATCCTTGAAGGACAATTGCGTCTGATTGGCCAGACCAAAATCAGAAATGCCGTAAACTACACCAAAATTGACAGCCTTCGCTTGCCTTCTGATGGTATCTGTAACATCGTCCTTATCTACCCCAAATACATCCATAGCCGTCTTGATATGGATATCGATGCCGCTATTGAAGGCTTCGATCATCTTCTCTTCATCAGCCAATGAAGAAAGCACTCTCAGTTCAACCTGTGAATAGTCGCATCCCACAATCAAATGTCCCTTTTCAGGCATAAATGCCTTTCTTATCTCACGGCCTTCATCATCACGAACCGAGATGTTCTGCAGGTTAGGATCGTATGAAGAAAGACGGCCGGTATTGGTTATGGTCTGGGTGAAGATGGTATGGATCTTTCCGTCATCCTTGATATATTTCTTCAGTCCTTCTGCATATGTCGAATAGAGCTTGCTGTATTTGCGGTAATCAAGGATATCCTGGATTATCGGATGATATGGCAACAGTTTGCCCAATACCTCAGCATTTGTCGAACCCTTCTTTAGATCAGGGAGATCAAGCTCATCATACAATACTTCCGAAAGCTGCTTAGGAGATGAGATGTTGAACTTATGTCCAACCTCCCCATAGATGGTTTCCTCAAGGGTATCCATCTTCTTCTTTGTCTCAGTCGCAATGGCATCAAGTTCCTTTTCATCGCAATAGATGCCGTTGTTTTCCATATCATAAAGCACTTCAAGCAGCGGCAATTCAATATCATGATAAAGCGAAGTCATTTCCTTCTGGACAATCTCCATCTTAGCCTTGTCATATACCTTCGCCAGACATGATCCCAGATGGCAGGCATAGCTTGAAAGCCTATCCTCATCCGGAAGAAGCGGCTTCTTTTCGCTGCCGAATATCTCCTTGGCATCCTCGATTTCGCCACATCCGTAATTCAGAATGATGCTTCTTAGATCGCTGTTGTAGTTGTTGGAAAGAAAAGCCATCAGGAAGATATCATCGGTATTGTTTCCGATTGCTAGTCCATTATAGTCGCAAAGATGCTTGACAGCCTTGAGGTCATAGACAGCCTTAGGACTATCCGATGCAATGAATTCCAAGGCTTTCTTGTCCTTCACCAGATTGTACATGGAAATGTATTCTTGCCTTTCGACCGTTGCGAAACATACGCCAAGCAGTTTCCTTTCATAATATGAAAACTCGTCAGAAAGGAAATGGATGACAGGCTCGTCATACATGTCGTCGCTTATGACATCTACAGTCAAGAAACTATGGATCTCTTCTTTATTCTTTACATTGACCTTTCTGATCAATGAATACATCTCATATTTGTCGAAGAAGGCATTTCTTCCTTCCTCATCAATATCGACTTCAAAGTCTTTCAGTTCAAGCGGTATATCGCAATCTGTCTTGATGGTAGCCAAGGTTTTGGACAGGAAACATGATTCCTTGTCGTTTATCAGCTTTT
Source organism: uncultured Bacillota bacterium (assembly GCA_937919165.1). Classification (GTDB taxonomy): domain Bacteria; phylum Bacillota_I; class Bacilli_A; order Erysipelotrichales; family Erysipelotrichaceae; genus Colivicinus. The sequence continues at coordinate 27,257 of CALFPO010000009.1, forward strand.
CCTTTAGCTTGCCTTTGATCTCTTCAATATGCTCATAGATGCCTTCGCAGGTATCGTAGTCATTCAGCAATTTGACTGCCGTCTTGTCGCCTACGCCTTCAACGCCCTTGATGTTGTCGGATTTGTCGCCTGCCAGTCCCTTATAGTCGATTATCTGATATGGCTTCAGGCCATATTCTTCCTTCAATGCCGTCTCGTCCATCTTGGCGATGTCGCTCATGCCCTTGTGCATCACATAGATTGAAGTCGTATCATCGATCAGCTGCAGCATATCTCTATCGCTAGATAGGATGCAGGTCTCGATATTGAATTTCTTGGCTAATGAGCCGATTATGTCATCAGCCTCAATATCATCATATTCTAAAAATGGAATATGATACGAATCCAGCATCTCCCTGACCAATTCAAATTGCCCCTTCAGTTCCTCAGGAGTCTCTTTTCTTCCTGCCTTGTATTCAGGATTGAGTTCATGTCTGAAGGTATGCTTGCCCTTATCGAAAGCGACAACGCAATAGTCAGGTTCAATGGTCCTGAGCGCCTTGTTCAGCATATTCGCAAAAGCGTATACCGCATTGGTGTATACGCCTTTACTTGTCTTCATGATATTTCCGTAGCATGTCGCATAGAAACCCCTGAACAGTACCGAGTTTCCGTCAATCAATAATAGTTTCATAGTTCCACCCGCATCAGTTGATGCTTACAGCCATATTCTCTAAGATGCTCAGATTCTCATACATCAATGACATATAGTCCTTGCCCGACTCTTCTTGGCTTTGAGTCAAAGACGAGATATTGTTGAGCGTCACACGTTTCAATCCAAGTTCCTCTTCAAGTTCATTCATGAGCTGTAGCATCTCTTCTGGAGCGTTTGGCTCATATACGATATATTTGACATTATCCGCAACGATATTGGCCTTGATGGCTTCTAACTGTGAAGCTGATGGCAGACAGCCATATTTTGATAGGCAGATTGGATATACCTGGAAGCCGAAAGCCTTCTGCCAGCAGCCAAACGATGCCGACATCGACACGAACTTGATGGTCTTGCCGTTGTTCTTGAGTTTGGTAGCCAAGGCCTGATAAGAGGCATCCAAGGCAATCAGCTCATCGGCAAGAACCTCATAGTTGTTCTGGAAGAACTGCGACTGCTCGACATAGTTGCTGGTAAGGTAGTCGTTGACATCCTTAGCCATCGAATACATGCCGATAGGGTCAAGCCAGATATATGGATCAAGATCATAGGTATCAAGTTCCTCAAACTGTTCGCCTTCATAGTAAGGACCTTCCACAAACGATTCCTTGCCCTCTACATATACTGGCGTATAGCGCTTATATTCATACAGAACATTCAGAACCGAAAGGTCCTGGACATCTACTTTAGTCTCTTTGATATCCTCTTCATAGATATCCATATATGGCTCAAGATTGCCTATATGGAACATCACGATAGAGTCTTCCAATGTCTCCTTGTAGTCATCGTTGATTCTGGCGAGCTGAACCATAGAACCATTCTGGATCGATTTTGTGCTGATTCTGTTGCCGCCAATCCTATTCAAAAGATATCCGATCGGATAGATCGTATATGAGGTATAGTGCTTGGTTGTGGTGCAGCCAAGCAGGCTCAGTACCATCAGCAATGTAAGCAGTTTTCTAGCAATTTTCATACACAACAATTATATCAGCCAAGTCTATATCTGGCATAATAGATAGGCTTGCCTTCGGCCGCAAATTTGGCCTGATAGGCTGTCATCGGTTCGCCTTCCTTATAATAGTTTCTAGATGAATCTTCAAGGATGAATGATGATTCCTTGAAGTACTCCAATGAGTCATCATAGAATCCTTCATTGTCGGTCTTGACGATCAATGTGCCATTTCCCTTCAATACCTTCTCGTATTTCTTCAGAAAGCTTGGATAGGTCAATCTGCGCTTATGGTTGCGTTTCTTTGGCCATGGATCAGAGAAATGCAGATAGATGACATCGATGGAATGTTCATTGAAAAGCTCTTCGATATTGTCCGCATCAGCCAAAAGCACCCTGAAGTTATCAAGTTCATTATCCTGAGCCTTCTTGATGGCTCTGGCAACACACATATCCACTCTTTCTAGTCCAATATAGAAGATATCATGGTTATTCTTGGCCGATTCAGTAATGAAATCGCCCATACCCATGCCTATCTCGACATATATTGGCTTGTCTATCTTCAAATCATCAGCTTTTTCTATCAGATATTGCTTCTCCTCTTCAAGGAAAGGCGATACCCACTTCTTCTTACGCATGCGCATATGTTAATTATAGCCTAAATGAACTCCAATAAAGAAAAAAGCCTCAGTCTTTTGGCTGAGGCCTAATCATTATTGCTGTTTCTTTCTGCCAAAGATACGGATTTCGCCTTTTTTCTTCTCTTCCTTTACTTCTTCGGTCTTTTCTT
>CALFPO010000010.1 GCA_937919165.1 uncultured Bacillota bacterium
GTCGTCCCACTTACAATTAAGCCTTCTATAATAAACAGGTTAGAAAGACAGAAATGACGACTCTTTTAGAAATGTTTTTCGAAAAAATATCTCTCCGCCCGACTTCACAAGTTTTTGTGTGCTAAACGAAACGCCTGAAAAAGCCCTGATTAAAAGGAAAGCTGCCGATGAGATTTGAACTCATGACCTCGTCCTTACCAAGGACGCGCTCTACCAACTGAGCCATATTAGCATGACCCGCCGACAGTTTCATCGACGGGTATTATTATAACAGACGCCATCCTCTTTGTCAAGGGCTTTTTGAAAAATTTTTTACAAAAAAGCTAAAATTTATAAAAATCTTTTATTTCTGGATTTAACCATAATTTTGGTAATGGTTTTGGTTTACGAGATAGTTGTTCCTTAACTTGTTCAATGTGATCCAAGTAAATATGTGCATCACCGAATGTGTGTATGAATTCATAAGGTTGATAGCCACACACTTGCGCTACCATGCACAACAATAATGCATATGAAGCTATATTAAATGGAACACCTAGAAATAAATCTGCGGATCTTTGATATAACTGACATGATAATTTTTTACCATCAGCGCTAACATAAAATTGGAAGAAAGCATGACATGGTGGAAGAGCCATATCTTCTACTTCTGCTGGATTATATGCAACAACTAAGTGCCTTCTTGAAAAAGGATTGTTTTTTAAATTTTCAATAAGTTGACTTATCTGACCTACACCACCAAAGTCTCTCCATTGTTTACCGTAAACAGGTCCTAAATCTCCCCACTTTTGCGCAGATTGTTCATCATCACAAATCTTTTGAATGAACTCTTCCATAGCTTCACCTTTAAATTCTGATGATTTTTTGTATTTGTCATATGGCCAGTCATTCCATATCTTGACATTCTTCATGGCCAATGGACGGATGTTTGTCTCGCCCTTCAAGAACCAGAAAAGCTCCTCGAATATGCCGCGGTAGAACACCTTCTTTGTCGTCAGAAGCGGGAATCCGTCTTCTAGATTGACTCTCATCTGATAGCCGAATTTAGAGATTGTGCCGGTACCTGTACGGTCCTGTCTCTTTTCGCCATTTTCAAGTACCCATCTGCATAAGTCTAGATATTGTTTCATATTGTCACTCCGTTTTCATTATTATATTACCACGTGACTGATGATGGATGACGATGAATCAAGGCACACAAAAAGAGCTTTTGCGAGCTCTTTTGTTTGCTTATCGTCTACCGCCAGGGCCACCCATGTGACCGCCGCCAAATCCGCCTCTAGGTCCTCCCATAGGTCTTGCGCCGAAGCCTCCACCCATAGGCCTAGGACCCATCATAGGACGTGGTCCCCTAGGCATTGGATTGATTCTGTAACTGCGATATGGAACATATCCGTAGCCATGGTAATGACGGCTACCATACCAACGATCTCTTGGCCAGCTAGAGAGAGACAGAACAATAATTATAAACACGATAAATCCGAACATTTTTCTATTCCTCCTTTAACTTAACTCTCAGAAATGATTGGCTGACTTATTTTCTGAACTCATCAAGAAGTTCATTAGCCTTTACAGCCATTTGTGAAGAAGCATAGGCATAGACCATTATCTTCATGCATTTCTGCAGCCTTTCATCTTCACTGATGCTTTCTTCGATGATCTTCTCAATGTCTCTGTAGTCATCCAGCCGATATACTATCTTCGAGAAGGTTTTGTAGAGATCCTCTTCTGAAATAATATCATCGCTTTCATCATCCACATCGCCATTGATCAGCACCATAAGTTGTCCTATATCTTCTATCCTCATGCATTCCCTCAGGGCATTTATCAGCAGAATTCTTGAAAGATGCTTCGTATAATACTTCTTGTTTACAGGGCGAGGTATATATCCTCTCTTTACCCAGTTCTGTATCATGTGCGTCTCAAGATTGGTGATGGTGCATATCTGACCTAATGTTATGCCTCCAGCCATCTCAATCATATTCTTGTATCCTTCAAATGCTTCCATATTCTCGAACTCTTTGGCAGTGCCTGGAATGTATTTCATAAAAGATATCTCCTTATGGTATTTTGATTGTATCATATGGTTACTTGACTGTCAATAATTCGCAAGACTTGTTGCCACAAAACAATCGGTACCTATATTTGCATAGTGTTTTTTCAAGTACTTATGGTTTCTTCTAAAGGACAGATGTCTTTGCCGTTAAACGATACGAAAACATAAAGATTGTTACAGCCAAAGAGTTTTATGACAATTATCTTCTGTAATGATGTGTTTTATCGTCGCAGCATAAATATCCTAATATTGCTCAATAGCAACAAAAGACATTTCTTCATTTGAAATGTCTTTTGATTTGATAATAATGTCTTATCTGTCTATTTTCTTGACTGGCCTTACATACTTGAAGAATCTTTCGCAGTCATGGTAGAAGTAGAAGACTCTTTCTGGCGTCAGGTCTAGTTCGTAGCCATCTTTTGCGTAATCATGTTCCTTCATCGCTGTTTCGATCTTTGCCTCTACAATCTCGCTTTCTTTCTCGAAATCGAAAGGTCCATGCTCATAGACAATATATTCGCCTTCCTCGACATCCATGATCTGCATCTGTTCCGGAATTGGTCCATTGTAGTCGATAGGAAGTCTTGCGCCGTATGCTTCCGCAAGCGGAATGCCCCAGCTGCATATTCTTCCAGTTGGTGCGTTTATCCATGCCATGAGCTGTCCGCTGCCGGCGTTTTCTTCCTTTCCGCCAATATCATCGAGCTTGCCTTTTATGCTGTCCAGCAGTCCGCAGATGGTGTCGCAATCCTGCCCCGGAATCTGGCCTTGCTTCTGCCAGAAATCCCAATAGCCAATGCTTTCGTAGTTTCTGATATGCAGGAACTTGTGTGCGGGAATTCTGATATAGTAGATCTTTATGTCGTTGGTGTCTATCTTTTCCATATTTCTTGTTGCTCCTTCCATAAGGTAGCAGTCAAATGGCTTGATGATGGTTCGAAGTGCTGCAGGAATAGGATTCTTTCTGTAATCCCTAGGGCTTATGCCATATGTTTTCTTGAATACACGCGAAAAGGCTTCATTTGAAGAGTAGCCATATCGAGTCGCAATATCCAAGATGCCATCTTCGGTATCTCTGACATCCTTTAAGGCAAATGCCAGCCTGCGCAGTCTAAGATAATCCTTTAGCTTCAGTCCCGATATCTCCCTGAACAACCTGGAAGTATGATACTCGCTATACCCGATTTCAGAAGACAGGGCTTTTAGAGTAAGTCTTTCGTTATCGTTGTTTCTGATGCATTCGTCAATGCGTTCAACAATTCTTTGAACATCTCTATCTTTTCTCATTGTTTCTGCCATTCGCTACTATTACATTATATTATTCATGGATTTCCTTTTCTTGATTCGACTTGCTCTTTATGCTTGCAGGTTTCGATAATATCAATTATGTAGTGCATTGTACTACATAAAGGAGAAAGTGTCATGAGCTACTCGATAAGATTTACGGATGAAGAAAGAAAGCTGGCTGATAGTTATGTCAAATTGCATGGCATTACTTTAGGCGAAGCATTAAAAAGTGCGCTATTTGAAAAGATAGAAGATGAATATGATATAGCTTTATATCAAAAAGCAAAGAAAGAGTTTGATAAGAATCCTAAGACATACACCCTTGATGAGATTAAGAAGATGTATGTCTTGTAATGAAGTATGAAGTAAAATTTTCTGAAGGCTTTAATAAAGATTTCAAGAAACTTGATCACTATGCTCAAGCAATGATTATATCTTGGATTGATAAGCATGTTGGTCAGACAGATAATCCAAGGAACACCGGCAAAGCATTGACAAACAATCTAAAAGGTCTATGGAGATATAGGATAGGCGAATATGGATTGATATGTGAAATACATGATAATGAATTGATTGTTCTCGCATTAGCTGTGGGCCATAGGATAGATGTCTATAAGTAATATTTATACGATCAGCAACAATTCAAAAATCCCCAATCTTGTTCTTATGCCATATTGGGGATTTTGTTTTTAGTTGCTTTCTGTCATCCAGTCCTTGCAGACATCAACCCATCCGCAAGACGTGGACAGTCTTTCTAACTGTTCCAGAGTAACCTTTACTGTGTGATGCTCGTCTCCTGCTCCAGCATAGACGATTTCAAATCGCTTCAATGATACATCAAGATAGACTTTCACATTCTCTTTTAGCGCAAAGGGACTTACGCCTCCTGGTATGTGCCCGGTATATCTTTCGACATCCTCATAATGGATCATCTTTGCCTTGACGCCAAAGCGGCTTTTGTATTTGGCGTTGTCTATCTTGGCATCGCCTGCAGTCACAATCACAATCGGATCTTCATCGATCAGAAAGGACATTGTCTTGGCGATCTCCTTAGGCTTGCATCCAATCAGTTCAGCCGCATGCTCAACGGTATCTGATATGACTTCGCTATATAGAATCGCATCAGAAAGGTTCTCTTCTTCAAACAACCTTCTTACGCTTTCGACCGACATATTCTATCTCCTGCCTATTTCTTGAGGTTATGTCTGTCTTTCTTTGGCACATCAAGACCGATCGTTCCGCCTGGATTCATGATGTAGTCCTTGTCGAAGTAATCCTTCAGGACACGGAAGACACCAAATTCCTTTTCGCCCATATATCCTTCAAGCCATGGTCCAAACATCTTGCCGATGCCATGGTGATGGGACATCGATGCGCCGCTTTTCTGGATGGCATCAAGAATGGAAGAATGATATTTCTTGAACTCTTCTGCATCTGACATAGGCGTGATGAAGATCCAGTAGAGGTTGGCGCCCTGTGGGTAACAATGCGACATATGAGTCGTTACGATAGTATGAGGCAGCTTCTTGCATACCTCTCTGACTGACTGATGGACGGCTTCCATATTGGACCAGTTGACCGTACATTCCATTGTATCGGTAACGATGCCGAAGTCCATCATGGTATCTCTGAGATATGGGTCATTGAATCTACCCTTTTCCCATGACTTGCAGACATAGCCGGTCATCGGAAGAGCTCCATGGCTTCTGGCCAGTTTGGAGATCTTGCGGGCTACATTTCTTGAGTAGCCTTTTTCGCCATCGGTGAAGCCCAGGAACAGGCATCTTTCCATCTCCTTATAGCCCAACACGTTCAGTAGTGGTTCTAGCGGCGTCTCATCGATATTGTAGAGCTTCATCATCAGCCAGGTCTCTTCAGGATCGGATAGCCTGAAGACTGATGAATATCCGCTTTCGCACTGCATAGCCTCTCTGGCGAAATCCATGGCTGTCTCCCAATCCTTGAACATATAGGAGAACCTTACTCTATTCTCTGGCATGTATCTGAAGACTCTTAAGGTAACTTCCGTCAGAATGCCGAAGGTTCCTTCTGAACCCATCATGATCTGATCAAGCGAAGGTCCAGTAGCTTCGCGTGGATATGGCGAAGTCTCGATCTTGCCGATTGGAGTAGCGTATTTCTGGGAGATGACGATGTCTTCGATCTTTCCATAGTAGGTAGAATTCTGGCCTGCGCCTCTAGTCACGGTCCAGCCGCCTACAGATGAATATTCAAAGCTTTGAGGGAAGTGTCCGCAGGTATAGGCGCGCTTGGCACCTAATAGCTCTACGGCCTTATTCAATGTCTCTTCAAGCTTTGGACCAGACATGCCGGCCTCAACTGTTATGGTCTGGTCGGTCTCGTTGAAGGAGATGACCTTGTTGAAGTTTCTACGAAGATCCAGCGATACGCCGCCCTTTATTGGCTCGACGCCTCTGGTTACCGATGATCCTCCTCCGTACACATATAGAGGGATGACATTCTTTGTGCAATACGCCACGATCTTTTCGATCTCTTCACTGCTTGAAGGATAAAGGACCACATCAGGCAACGAATCGAAACGATGCTGTCTCATTCTGAGCAGGTCATAGGCGGTCTTGCCGTAGGCAACCGAAAGGCGGTCATAATCCTCTTGCGATATGTTGTCCTTGCCTACGATCTTGGTCAAGGCATCGATATGTTTCTTGTCGAGTTTTGGCTTCTTTCTGAGTTTGACCTTGTCCATGCCAAGGTCTGATTTGTATTCCTTGAAGTCCTCATCGCTGAGCTTGAAGGTTTCCTTCATCAGCTTATATAGCGACTCCTTTGGATATTTGACGAATTCTGGATCGCCCCAACGGAAGATTGAGCGATAGCTGTCTTGCGGTGCAGCATCCTTTACCCATTTTGGTTCAAATCCTTTATATGGCTTAGACATCATCTTTCTCCTTTCATGATGTTCTTGAAACGCACATAGAATGGCTCGAGCTTCTTGCCTAGAGTGCGATAGACGTTCTTGTATACCTTGTAGTAGAACTCATGAGTCTTCATGTCAGGCACAAAGATGTCGTTGACTCTAACCATTCTGTTTATTGCCTCATCGATATCCTTGTATACGCCGAGGGAAACATAGGCAATGATGCTGGAGCCAAGTCCGCAAGCTTCATGAGTCTGGATTCTCTTCACTGGCAATCCCAGCATGTCAGCAGTAATCTTGCATATCTCGGCAGACTTTGATCCGCCACCGCCCACATAGATCTCTTTGATGTTGTGGTGTCCTCTTTTGGACATCGTATACAGTCCGTCCATTATCTCGAAATTGATGCCTTCGATGATCGAACGGTACATATGATATTTGGTATGCACATCGCTCCAGCCGATCATTGCGCCACGGGCATTAGGGTTAGCTACGCCTGGCGACCAGAATGGCTGCATGATGAGTCCATCGCAGCCAGCCGGAACATCCTTCAGATGGGAATTGAAGTAGTCTTCTATGATGACACCCATCTTATGAGCTTCTTCATATTCCTTTTCGGTTACAAAGTTCTTCTTGAACCATGACAGCATCCAGTATCCCCTATAGACCTGAATCTCAGGATTGTAGTAGCCATTGACTGGCGAACGGTATGCCGGACAGAATGGCCTTGGTTCAAAATAATCCTTGGTCGTGAACTGAATCGTTGCGCTGGTGCCAAATGAGATGGCAGCCTTGTTCTTGCTGGTGACAGAAAGACCGATCGTCTCGCAGCCCTTGTCGGAACCGGTGACGATGAACGGCGTGCCTTCCTTCAATCCGGAATCCTTGGCGAATTCTGCGCTTATGCCACCGATGTTGGTTCCTGGATCGCACAGATCGCAAAGCTTCTCGTTAGGTATATCGTATACACACCTGGTTATGTCATTCTTGCTGGCCCAGGTGCCTTTCTTGTTGTTGAAAGGGATGTGGGCAATCTGGTTGGCTGTCGAATCTATCAGTTTTCCGGTCAGTTTATAGTTTAAATATGTTGTAAGTACAACGTACTTGCTGGTTTTGGCCCAGATTTCCGGTTCTCTGATCATGATGTAGTTGCAGACCGACTGACGATGCTGCATATCTACCATATCCGATACGCCAACAGTCTTGAACAGAGCCTTCTTGAAGGCAGGTATCGGCTGCTCATCCGAATCGATCTCACGCTTATCCAGCCAAAGAATCATGTCCCTAAGCGGCTCATTGTTCTCATCAAGACAGATGGTGGAATCTCTGAAGACCGTAGTTGTGATCGCCTCAATCCTCTCCATCAGTTCAGGATGCTTCTTGCCCAAGGTCTTTGAGACCTTGCATAGGGTCTCATAGTAGAATTCCGGACGCTGTTCAGCCCAATCCTTGTTCTTGCTGAAGTATGGTTCTTCATAGACGCTCTGCTCAACAGCTTCGATATCGCCGTCCTTGTTTATCAGAAGGCCTCTCATCGATTGAGTGCCTATGTCGAAGGTCAGTATCAAAGGATTATCTCTCATTCTCTTCTCCTATCTTGAGCAGTCTATCGGATGTCGCAATGACATCTACGCCCAGATCAAGGACATTGCTTATGATGATATCGCCATGTCCTACTTTCTTTTTAAGCAGTACGCCATTAATCTCTTTCATCACATCGAAGATCCTGTCCTTTGGGATATCGGCCGACACCCTGACAGGAAGCACAGGAACTTCCCTGAAGATGGTCTTTACGGTTGAGGTGATGGTGCGCATTGGATGAGTAAGTTCACTCTTGGCAAACTCCTCTCCTCTTGGGCATCTGTTTCCTTCAACCTTCAAGGTCTCTTCATCTATCTTCAGTTCACAGCCGTTTGGACACACTATGCAAGTGAAGCTTTTCATGATCTGTCCTCCTTGATCTCGAACACTAGCTCGTTATCTTCCTTGAGTTCAGGATAGTCAAGCACGAACCTCTCCATTTCAGGCGGCTTGAGATTTGTGTAGATCTTCCTGTATATCTCTTTTCCGTTGACCTTCATCGTGACTTCCGCCTTCTTCATTATTCTGTTGGCACGGAAATACATGATGCGTCCATGGTTGTCTGCATTGATATCTATCAGTTCAGGAACTACATATGAGGTGTTTCCCTTTGCCTTTATCTCCAGAAGCTTTCTCTTGCCTCTTTCCTTTGCCAAGGCATCCGCAACAATCTCACCTGATTCCGATACATAATCCACAAGGTCATTGACATGGGTCGCATTGCCGCAGGTATAGACGCCATCGACTTCTGTCTCGAAGTCCATGTCGCATCTTGCGCCCTTGGCTCTCACGTCAAGAGAAACGCCAAGCTTCTCTGCCAATTCGTTTTCTGGTATCAGTCCAACCGAAACGATAAGGGTGTCGCAAGGAACGATCCTTTCGCTACCTTCTATCGGCTTCAGCTTTTCATCGACTTCCATCACCTCTACTGCCTCAAGATTCGGGTAGCCGATCGCTCTTGTGACGGTGGTCGATAGATGCAGCGATATGTCATAGTCATTGAGACATTGATGGATGTTGCGGGTCAATCCTGAAGGATTTGGCATTATCTCATATACACCCTCAACCTTGCATCCTTCAAGCGTAAGCCTTCTCGCCATGATCAGTCCGATATCTCCTGAACCAAGAATGACGCATCTTCTGCCTGGCATGATGCCATCGATGTTCATGAGATGCTGGAGCGCTCCAGCCGTATATACTCCTTTAGGACGGGTTCCATGTATCTCTACCTGCTTGGCCGTTCTTTCGCGGCAGCCGGTCGACAGCACGATCTTTTTCGCATGGATATTCTTCATTCCTTCTCTGGTAACAACCGCGAGATCGAACCCATCATTCTTCTCTATCCTTGTCACAAAGGCCTTCAGCAGATAAGGTATCTTCTTCTCTTCGACCTCTCTGATGAATCTTTCTGCATATTCTGGACCTGAGAGTTTCTCCTTGAATCTCTGAAGTCCAAATCCATCATGGATGCATTGCTTAAGGATGCCGCCAAGCTGTCCTTCTCTTTCGATGATCAGAACAGATAGTCCATTCTCATGTGCCCTTACGGCACAAGAAAGCCCGGCAGGACCTCCGCCGATGATTACTGCATCATAGCTATTCATTGTCCTGTCCTCCTTTGCGTGAGGTGGTGCCGATTCTGGTCTCTGCTGAACTCTTTGGCACATCCTTGATATCGATATGTTCATGTTCAGCAATTATCTTGGCCACAAGCGGCATACAGAAGGTTCCCTGGCATCTGCCCATGCCGGGCCTTATTCTACGCTTTATGCCATCAATGCTTGCAACCTTTATTGGACTGTTGAGGGCATCGATTATCTCACCCTTCGATATCTCCTCGCAACGACATATTATCTCGCCATAATCAGGATTCTCCTTGATCAGTCTATCCCTTTCCTCATCATTCATTTCGTTGAGTCTAGGTATGCCCTTCCTGATCGGATTGAAGTCCTTGTTTTCCGTAACATCCATCTGCTTCTTCAGCTCTTCAACCACCATCTTTTCAATATCCAAAGCGACAGCTGGTGCAGTCGTCAATCCCGGCGATTGGATGCATGCGCAGTGGACGATGTTTCTGGTGCGCTTCCCTAGCGACAGAACATAGTCTTCTTCGAAGTTGGCTGCTCTTACGCCAGAGAAATAGGTGATGATGTCTCTTCTGTTCATGCCTTCGACAGTATTTATCTGCTTATTGTAGACCTGATCGATAGATTGTCTATCGGTAGAGAAATCTTCCTTCTCTCTTGTTTCGGTAGCGTTTGGTCCGCACAGCACATTGTCATGGACAGTGCGCATGGTTCCTCCGCCCTTAGTTTTCTTCTTCTTTGTCAGATCGGTTCCCTGGATTGAAGAAATGGTATTTATGAGATACTTAGCCTTCTTGTCCAGAATGAAGTCCGTTCCTTTTCTCGGATGGATAGAAAAGAATTCATCGTTTGCCATCTTTGCGATATCATCCGCAAAGACACCGGCGGCATTCACCACAATCCTTGGATATATGGTTCCCCGATTGGTATGGACTTCCTTTATCCGTCCATCCTCAACTTTCATATCTTCAACGATGGTATTGAGCGATATCTCTGCTCCATTCTGGATAGCATTCTCGCCATAGGCAATCGTCAGTTCATAAGGCGATGTCACGCCAGCCGAAGGATTGTAGAGCGCCCATTTGGCATTCCTGTTGAGTCTAGAATCATCAAGCCTCTTCAGTGCTCTTCTTCCCACAAGCTTTGTATCCTCTATTCCGCAGCGATACTTCTTGTCCATGGCAGCAAACCACAAAATAGGTCCTATCCACCATTTGTCGAAAATAGCATATTGTCCAATGCGTCTAAACGGCACATCAAGATCGCTGCATACCTTGTCATACATCCTGTTTCCTTTGCGGACATAGCTTTGCTTGATGGTTCCTTTGGATAGGTCTACACCCGGATGGACCTGACCGTCATTGCGGCCAGAAGCTCCATTAGCCAGATCGCTGTCCTTCTCCACCAGCAAAAGCTTAAGATTCCATTTGGAAAGTTCACGTAGGATAGAAGCTCCCGATATTCCTCCGCCAATGACCAGAACATCAACTTCTTTTCCATCAAAAACATCATCCTTCAGCGATGGTCTTCTGATTGGGGTGTCTGTCGCTCCTTTAAGCACGATATGATTTACTACATGCTTGCCTGATTTGGCATCAGTGCACATTGAACAGGCATTAAGAATGTCTTGGTAGTCGTCGAGTTCTCCGCTTACGATATATGAATATTCATCCTCACACACCTGAACTCTGTTGCCGTATGCCTTCTTCAGCTTTTCGTTTATCTTATTGATGTCCATATCTTTCCTCTATTGCTTAATTTTGTGGTTACCAAAAGCATCTATCGCAAATATATCTCATGTCTTTTGGCATCGATATGCCGCATTTCCTTCTTAATCTTATCATTATTGTTGCTTGTAAAAAAGTTCGTCTCTCGGAAACAAAAGCCATATGCATCATTACATATGGCTAATCTTTCTGTTGTTTGTGCAAGCAATCTATTACTTATCGTATTTGAGTGGTTCAAACCGGCTTTTGTCCACCTCAATCCTTTCAATCTGCTTGTCAATTCTGTTTAGATCGAAGGTGTTGTTATTGCGCAGATTGGTCGGTGCCCTATATGCATCAGGCACAAACTCTCCGGCTTCAGTTTCATGAGGTCTCGAAAAGTCGCCGTATTCATCTTCATGGGGCTCTCTTCCGCCTATCACTTTCATCAATTCCTCATCTGTAAGTTCTTTATACTTTTCCATGAATCTATCCTTTTTGTTTGTGTCTTTAGATCAAACCAAGGTCTCTTGCCTTTTCAACGATTTCTTCATCACTCAGATAGTCTGCATCAATCAGTTCTGCTACAGCAGATGGACATCCAAAGGGATTTCCGTTTCCGATCACCGTTGCAGCGGTTCCATAATAGTCTTTTATCTTTTCTCTAAGATCATCTATAACGTATCTTCCGAGTTCAATTCTTTCTTCTGTTTCTATCATTATTCAACAATAGTCAATGATGAAAGTTCCTTGGCTATATTGCGGAATGTATCATCATCCATCTCTGCAGCAGTATAGGTGAATACATATTGTCCCTTGGCGTCAAACCATCTGGCAAGCCTTGTATCGCCATCAATGGCATATTCGATATTCTCTTCGACATCTTCTGATGGGAAGGCGGTCTTGCCGCCAATGTAGAATCCTGATATGTCTTCGTCTTTGACCTTTGCGTAACGGAAGCAGCACTTGTTTCCGTTGATCTCGAATCTGTATTCCGCAACCTTGTCGCTGATCACATAGAACAATTCATTATCTACGCCCATTACGCCTGGCTTTACCAGGTTGCCTCCGACCTTCTTGTTTATGTCTTCTAGAGTATCGTATGGCACAAGCGGATTCTTCATACCATTACCTCCATCATCTTCAACATCTTTACCTTGACCGCATCCTGCAAGCAGCATCAATACAGCCAAGATGGTCATAATCTTCCTCATCAATTACTCTGACTCCTTATCTAGTCTTGCCTGTTCGATGATGCTGAAGATCTCATCGAAGTTTGTATCAAGAAGCGAATCTGATTCATTCATGGCTTCATCGCCAAGCAATGCTTCAACAACCATCTCTTCGCTTTCCTTGATCTGTTCCTGCTTTGCTTCCATAGCTTCAATCAGATCATCCATGCTGATCTCGTTTGTTCCTTCGTCATCATCTTCTATCTCGCTGAAAGTAGGTTCGTATGCCTCGATTATAGGTTCTGCTGCTGGCTCTGTTTCTGGAATATATTCAACAGCTTCAGTAACTATATCCAATACAGGCTCTTCCTCTATTATCTGTTCAACAAAAGGAACTGGTTCCTCCACGATTGGCTCATAGCTTTCGGCTTCCACTGTCTCTGTAACTTCAGCTTCAGGCTCCTCTACAGCTTCTTTGATCTTCTCATAGAAGGCATCCGCAACCTCTTCTGGCTGCTCATATACCGGAACCTCTACAGTCTCCTCTTTTGGCTCTTCTGGCTTAGGTGCCTGATTGCTGACAGTCATATCAAAAGGTATGCCTCTTACCATGACGCTCTTCTTGACGAACATCCTGATGGCTGTCGATAGGTCTATGCCCAACTGTTCATATATTGACTGAGCTTCCTGTTTCAGCTCGTCATCGATTCTTACTTGAATAATTCCCATATCATTTCTCCTGTAGATACATTGTAATTACTTCTTTCTTCTATTTTACAACATATCTTTCCTTCGTTATATAATTTAGTTATGGATAAGAAATTACCTGTAATGATATATACCATGAACGAATTCAAGCTATTGTTTGAAGAGTTCGACATCAAAGAAGATAAGGTAAGGTTCTATATCGGCAAGAGCCATCTTGGACCTAAGGCTTTCGGCATCTATAAGCAGGATGATGATTACATTGTCTATAAGGTGAAAGCCAATGGTGAAGTGGCCATCAGATATAAAGGTCCGGATGAAGAAAAAGCCGTATATGAACTTTACACCAAGTTCCTGGATGAAGTTGCCAATAGGCCATGGCTACGCAAGTATCATCCTGACAGCGACATCGGGCAGAAGAAGGAATCTGCGAAGCAGAAAGCCAAAAAGAAGAAACAGAGGCAAGCCGTCATCGGCGGAACCCTCATCGTTGCGGGTCTCATATCGCTGCTGACGTTCGGCATCATCAGATATGATAGGGTCAAATACTATAAGGGCAACGACGGCACAAGATACTGCAAGTACCGCAACAGCTACTATTGCTACAACCCTATATATGACGACTGGTACTGGTACTCTGATTTCTACGATGAGGACTGGATCGAAACGGAAGACTATGGCGAGGCCTCAGACTTCTACTATAGCGATTACTATGAAGACCATTTCGATAACGATAGCGGCAGCGACTATGATAGCGATTGGGACTGGGATAGTTCCGATTGGGGATCTGACAGCTACACCGATTGGGATTCAGACTGGTAAGCTGAGATTATCTCAGCTTTTCATTTTGCGGATTTGCTAAAATAGATTTATATGAAAAAGGTGTTCATGACACTGCTGATATCGCTGATGCTTGCATCATGCAGCAGTCAGCCAAAGTTCAATAAGGAACAGACCAATCTAGGCTATCTTTTGGATGCGGAAGGAAATATCGTTCTGGCTCTCAATACCGATGTCTATATGACAACCGTCAGAAGCGACTATCGTCAAAGGACAACCCAAGAGGCACAGGATATCATCTTCTTCTATCACCGTCTGCTGGATTGCTATCACGATTATCTTGACGACAGCGGCAACCAGATAGTCAACGTAAAGTATCTCAATGAACATATCGATTGCGGACCAGTCAAGGTCCAAGAGGAACTCATAGAAGCCATCAAACTTTCAATTGAAATGGCCAAGCTCACCAAAGGATATTTCAATCCTACAATCGGCAAGCTTGTCGATGCATATGAAGGAAAGTTCACGCCTTTTGAAACCACAAATACCGATCCAGATAAGAATGTCATCGATGAGGCTCTTGCCTCCATCGTTCCATACGAGACGATCGATGAATGCATCATCATCAATGAAGAAGCTTCCACAATAAGCTTAAAATCCTACAACAGCATCCCATTCAAGATAAACCTTGGAGCCATATCAAAAGGCTTTGTCCTAGACAAGATCGATCTTGAGATAGATACTTCATTCTTGCTTAGCGCTGGATCTTCCAGCATCAAAGGATACAATGCGCCTAATGAAGATATCTCATGGACCATTGCCTCAAAGCTCCCTGATTCTTCAGACATCATGATGGCCTACGGATTGAACAACACCAGCGTCTCAACTTCCGGAGATGATGAACAATATTATCTTCTAGATGACGGCACAAGAAGGCATCATATCCTTAATCCTTTCACTGGATATAGCGAGAACACCTATCGCCGTGTCACGCTGGTGAGCGAATGTTCGGGTGTTGTGGATGCCCTATCAACCGCTGTGTTCAATGCCGGCAAACCAGATATGGCGAAAGAACTCATCGAAGATGTTGAAAAGGGTCTGAATATAGATATCGACTATTGTCTTCTATGCTATGAAGATGGAAAATATGTGTCATATATGGATGATGGATTCAATGATAGGCTGATTGCTGAATACAATAGCCCTGATGTAGAGAGGATCGTGATGGAATGAAGAAGTTATTGATGGTGCTTTTGGTTGTCATGCTTGCCGCATGTACAGCAAGCACAAACAAAGAAGCTGTTGAACCGCCTGCTGAGGAAGAAATCAGGAAACTTCCTGATAAGGAGATACCCGATTCATCCCTCATGTCTGAATCTCCGCTTTCTCCACTCAACATAGACAATTATCTTTTCATTGATGATGTGCTCTATATCGATACGCGCTCTCCTCAGCAATTCAATGAAGAGGGCCATATAGCGGGCTTCACCAACATCCCTTTCTACGAAAGCATTGCCACCTATAACGACAATCCCGAATCGCTTTTTGAGATGAAAAAGGTAAAAGGCGATGACGGCAAGACCAAGATACTGCTGGGCGATGTCGGATCGTTCTTCCCGAGATATAAAGAATCGGAAGAGCTGCTTGAGTACACTTTCCCAAGAGACAAGCAGATCGTCTTCATCGCTACTGCTGGTGTTGAATCCTGCTATCTGATAAATCTGCTCAAACAATACGGCTATGATGCCTCGCTTCTATATAATGCCGGTAGCTTCACCAATTCTTTGGGACCTAATGTTGCCTACAAAGAGCTTAACGACGTCAAATACTATGTGGAGCCAATAGCCATATACAAAGTTTCTTCAAGCTTCGATTGGGGAGAGCTCACGCCGTTTGAATGAAAAAAGACCGTTGAAGCAGGAATGGATAATCCTTCTCAACGGTTTTTCTTTTGATGAATATGTTATTTCAATCAATCTAGCTTCTTGAAAGCGCTAGATGGCTGATGGCATGTTGGACATTCAGTAGGTGGAGTATCCCCTTCATGTACATAGCCGCAGACCGTGCATACCCATTTTTGGGTTATTACATCCTCAATAACAGTCTGTTTTGATAGATGATTTTCAATCTCTTCAGCTATTCTCTCTCCCTCTTCTGGCTTGAATTCGCCCATATCGGTTATGGTCATACCGGTTAGTCTGGCAAAATCTCCCAGCAGATGAGATTCTTCAAATGTCAGTTCATCCATTCTCAATTGTCCCTGAGTAAAGAAAGAATTGAAGGTATAAGGTTTTGCCAATTCCTTCAGACTTTCAGCTACAGAAGGAAATTCCTTATCCGAGAAAATTCCTTCTCCCACGACTACTACGTGCTTGTTTCTAAGCTTGCCGTTCATTCTGCCTAAGAACAGTTTTGTCAACTGGGCTGTATATGGTCCTCTGAAGCCAAACACAAGGACTATGGCATCATATGCTGTGGTATTTTCAGCCATATATGGAGTGTCAACATCAATGCATGTTGCTTCTAGTCTTCTTGCAATTATCTCTGCAAGCTTCTTTGCTGTACCGTGATGGGTATCATAAGTAACTATTGTTCTCATTCTATCTCCTGTCGTAAATATACTTTCGTTTATCAGCTGTTTTTATGTTGCTATTCTATAGTTTTTTTGCCTTCTGGAAGCTTCCATTCATCGCTTGGCTTGATATCAATCGGAAGCCTGTAGCTTCCTGGTTCAGCAGGAAGATCATTGCCTTGATTCCACTGTGCTGAATCGTCTTTATTGTATTCAACTCCACCACATACCTGCTGCATCTCAGCTTCGCTCAATTCATCAAGCTTGCTCTTTAAGGATTCGTATTCCTTCTTCAGTGCTTCCAGTTCTTCTTTTGTCTTTGCCATAATGTTGTTTTTTTATAGCTTTTACATGATGAAGTCAGGGATCTCTTTGCTGAGAATCAGTGTATCATCAAGCGCATATACGCTATAGCGGATCTTCATGCCATCCAGAATGCTTGGTCTTCCGTATTTATCTAAAATGTATTTTCTGATGATTTCAGTCAGAATGATATAGTGATCTGGATAATCCTTACGGAATCCGTTTTCTGCATCTTTGTTGGAAAGGATAATCTGCTGGACCTCTTCATCATAATCTATGCCATTTGAAGCCCTGAAATCATACCAATCTCCACCTGTAACCTTTGTCAACTCATCTTCATTTAGTTTTTTTCTGTGTCATTGTGCAATTGCCTTCTCTTTCTTTATTACATTCTATCAAATATGAGCAATCTTTTGTTTCTAGATGATTCCCTCCTTAGGACAGTGGTGGAATTGCATCGTCACAAAAGACTCATAGTTATCTTGGAGAACAACTTTGTCACAGAAAGAAATGATAGAGATTCTTAAGGATGTGCTGGAGAATCAAGAAACCACGCTAGACCACGTTAATTTAACTGGACCAAAAAGGCCAATCGAATCCCATAAATTGATCAGCCTTTGTTAATGTAGTATTTTTTACTAAACAGTTTATTCAACCATTCAGTTCTGTTGCGATATCGATTTCTCTGATTGAATGACAAGTAATCAGGACTCCTGCTATCGTATAGATTGCTGTAAAGCCAAATCCAAGCAGCAGGATTCCCGCTGGATTCATCAAAGCATATTCTTCCGATGGAGAGCTTATAAGCGTCAGCAGAAGAGATATGAGCGGCATCAGCGCTGGTGCGACAATCGCTGCCGCAGCAAGTTCACATAATGATTCACCAAACAGCAATCTGACAATTCGATAGTTTTCTGTGCCTATTGCCCTCAAGACCGTGAATTCTTTCCTTCGTTTGTCAAAGCTTATCAGTGCCATGTTATACATGATGATGAAACCGATCAGTCCAGAAAAAGCGGTTATGATGTAGCATGGCATATCGATGTTGGCCATAGTATCTTCAGCGCACGTTTTGATGCTTTCGATATCAAGCGTCAGATAGAACTTATCCATCTTGCTAACATAAGCCATTGCCTCGTTCTTATCGGCTTTATCTTTCAGGTATAATATGGCGACATTAGGATTCTTATATCCCATCTTCTCCAAGGTTGCGAAGTTGACATATTGGGTAGAGCATAGATACTGATCCTGTATCGCCGATACCATCAGGTCTGTTCCCTTGATGGTTAAAGTATCGCCAGTAGATAGATTGTGTCTTCTGGCAAACCCTTTCTCCAGCACGATGCAGTCGTCTTCCACAAGCATGCTTTTCTCTTCCACCCGCATAGCTTCATCTTCATAGATGAAATCGTTCTGAAAAGTCAGACGATACTCCTTCACAAATTCCTGTTTGCAGAGTTCTGCAAGCTCATCAGGATTGCCTGCTAAAACTGCCAATTCAAAATCATATCTTTCCGAGAAGATCTTCTTCAGAGCATAGTTCTTATTTATTAGCACGGATAGAGAGATCATCGACAGGAACATGCATGCCAGCATGCACAAGAACACCACAACAACCCTTCTCCTGTTTCTGTATATCAGCGTCAACGACAGCTTTGTGAAAGGATTGCATCTCATATCTGAAAGGGATTTTGGCAGATCGGCGCTTTCTTCGGTATCGTCTTCACCAAAGGCCAAGGCCGGCTCAATCCTGCTTATGTCTCGACATGCCAGAATGCACGACAATACAGCCATGACATTGATCATGACGATTATCAATGCCGTCTTTGCGATATTTCCGCTGTAGCAGACATATGGAAGATAATAGAAATCTCTATAGATGTTTATTACAAATCTAAGCAAGAATATACCGATACCAATTCCAATCAATGATGCCGTAAGCGAAAGAGAAAGAATGTAGATGTTGAATATCTTTTGGACCCTTCTCTTTGAGTATCCGATTGCTCGTAGGAGCGCGATTTCTTTTCTTGATTTTCTTGTTACCTGATATATGAACAGCAGGGAGAATAGTACACCGATGATGATTATCATCGCTGGAAGGTAGAGGGTTATCGATCTTACCGTATCGATCGATGAATCAATCTGTGTCTTAATTGCTGAATCTTCATATGCCGTCATATCAAGTACATAATTCTCACCGATAGTCTCTTTTACCGTATCCTGGATCCTGCCGATATCGCTTCCTTCATCAACCAGAATCTTGTAGGTATTTGCAAGATCTCTGGTCTTGAAGATTTCTTCGCTATGGTTGCCGGAAACATAGATGAAGCCGAAATCTCTCATGTCGTACCATGAATCAACATATGAGCCTACACCTATCGTTTCTGGACTTGAAACTATATTGGTAACCTTAAGACCTATGGTTTCTTCTCCATCTATGATGGAGATGATTGAACCTACAGACACATCATTGCAACGGGCAAAGTAAGCCGATACCATTACGCAGTCCTCTCTATCTGATGCAATCTCCAGTCTATCGACATCATAGATTTTCCAGGCTGGATTGCTGTCGATACTCATGATTCGCGTCAGCAATGTTCTGCCATTGAGGAATTGCACACATTTGTCTGCAACGATCCTGGCGGATACCGCCTCAACGCCTTCGATATTTTCAAGCTCGCTGTTTAGGGATGACGATGTTCCAACCGTGCTCACCAACAGATCGAAAGCCTTGTAGTCATTGAAGTAGGTGTCGAAGGTCATATCAAAAGAATCCGCAACGCTGCATACCATGACTAGCAAGGCTATGATCAGCGAATACATTATCAACAGCGCTGAAGATATAGCCTTATTTCTGCTTATAAGAGATCTAGATATCGGATTCATCTTCTACTCCTGTATGTGCCGTCTTTTCAAATTCTGACTTCCTGACGAAAAATGATTCTATTGCATATAACAGAGAGATCGCAAACCACAGAGGCATCATTGCGACAACATCCAGGTTTGGGCCTATCGGCATACCCTCTCTTTTTAGTGTTATTATTGCTGAATATATATAGATAAGGCAGAATAGCGCAAGCTCTGATCCTAACAATATCAATATAAACGAAACCTTTTTCACAATAAAGGCTTTGATTATGCAGGCGGCAATGCCAACGCCTCCCAGCAGCATGAATGGGTTCAGACACAGGTCTATAAGCTGTTTGAATGCAGGTTTGCCTATTCTTCTTAGCGACTTGAGATAATCTTTGATGTATATGAAGAAGCATTGCGTATCGCCAAATGCCCACCTTTTTCTCTGTATCAATGCACTCTTTAGATCTATCGGCATCTCTGCCTTGAGTACGGCGTTCGGGGCAAAGATAAATGTCCGATTGTTGAGCACCTCTTTTACCACAAACTCGAAATCCTCTACAAGCGTTCTTGTGTTCCAGCCATCTTTGATCAATGGATATCTTATGCAGAAGCCCGAACCATAGATATTGACCGGCATGCGGAAATGGTTATGAGGCAGGCAGTGGCAATTCATGGTCATCAGATACAGCATCGAGCAACATTTAGAAATGATGTTTGTGGAAAAGTTCACGCTGGAGATCCACCCTGATGCGCCATCGCAGCCTGTAGCCATGGCATTGTTGATCTCCTTCATGAAGCTAGGCTCAGGAATGCTGTCAGCGTCAAAGAACGCCAGATAGCTATAGTCGCTACGGTCCCTTATCTGTTCTATTCCATAATCAAGCGCATCGGCTTTTGTCCTTTTCCTGTCATTGTTGAAGATGACCACTTCAGCTTCAGCCTTGCTTGCGATCTCTGCTGTTCTATCTTCGCAATTGTGTGCGATGACTATGATGTCAATCAAATCTTTTGGATAATCCTGATGCTTAAGAGCATCGATAAGACGATGAATGACCGCTTCCTCATTGTGGCACGGTATCAATACACCAACCTTCTGCGGTTTGGCCTCAGGATACGATTCCTTTTCCAGTCTCATGCCCATAATGAAAACTGCTCCAAGATAGGCAGTATATCCTGCCACAAAGGTCGATAAAAAACAGATCAGAAAATCGCTAAACATCAGAATACGTCTTCCGCATTCTCGGGATGGTCGTTGACTTCTTCATCAATGATCTGGCCGTTTTCCATAATTATGTAATGATCCGCAATCTTCAGGAAATCAGGATTATGCGTTACGATAAGAACCGAAATCTTCTGTTTTTTCGCTATATTCTGCAGAAGCACTGCGATGTTTTTGGAATTATGCGTATCTAGTGCTCCTGTAGGCTCATCGCAAAGCAAGACCTCAGCCTTCTTCACGATAGCTCTAGCGATGCATACCCTCTGCTTCTCTCCACCAGAAAGATGCTTTGGATATTTGCTTTCCATTCCTTCCATTCCGACAAGCTTCAGAGTTTCTATAGGATTGTAATGGTCCTTAGAAAGTGCGCTTGCAACTTCAACATTCTCCAAGACAGTCAATGATTCCATGAGATTGTAGTTCTGGAAGACAAAGCCTATCTTGTCTTTTCTGTAGTCAGTCAACTGGCTATCGCTATAGCCGATGATGCTGCTGCCACGAAAAAGGATGTCACCTCCGTTGGGCTTCTTTATGCCACCGATCGTATTCAGGAGGCTTGATTTTCCGCATCCTGATTTGCCCATAATGACGGTAACTTCTCCATCATATACATCAAGGCTCACATCATCGACTGCCAGCGTTTCAAGCACATTGTGATCATAGATGACATCCAGATTCTTCACTGATATTGTGGGTTCTCTATATTCCATATGTTCTCCCTTGCAGATAATTTTTGCATCAAATACTGAAAAGCTATGCTCCTGTCTTAGGTGGCACATAAGGAACTATGGCTTTTGACCATCTTGCATACAGCGTCATATCTTTGGTGACGACATCGCTGTCGAAGTTCCATCTGTTCCTGAATGATGCATCACTGTACCATCCCATGAATATGTAGCCGACAGCCGATGGATCGGAAGGCTTTTCGACTTTCATTCCTCCTTCGACGGTCTGTGGATCAATCTTTGCAAGTCCGTCTGTTTCGAAACTTACATTATAGTATCCCTTCTCTATCTTGATGGCAGCAGTGCAGAATGTTTCGCTGTCGGTATGATTGCTGTCGCCTTTAAGGTAATAATGCACATAATAGGTTCCTACATCCTTTGCCTTAGGAAGTTCGCTTGTCCATTCTTCGCCTGGAGCATCAGGTGAATCGCTTAATGAATAATATATTGTGCCTTCATCGCTGGAGCCCGCTTCCACAAGTTCCTGCATGAATGTGTTGTATTTCAAATCTTCCTTTTCTATAGGGTGCGTGAAATCACCAGGTTCTGCCTTGCGAATCGTTGCCTTGACATATTCGCTTCCGCTGTCGATGTGCGTATCATCGCCCTTCACATAGTAATGGATATAATATGTTCCAGCATCCTTGGCTTCAGGAATCTCTGTTGACCAAACTTCGTCATCAAGTGATGGAGCTTCTTTTGATGTGCTTATTGCGTATCTTAAAGTTCCGCCACTTGCCGATCCAGCTTCAACAAGCTTTTGTGGATTGTTGTTGTATACAAGATCAAGACCATTCGGTTCAGCAGCAATTGAGCTTCTGTTTGCTTTCCATCCTGCATAGATAGTTGTTGGATTCTGGGTCACGGTATCCTTGGCAAAATCCCATGGGTTCATGCATCCGCTTTCTTTGTACCAGCCCATAAATGTGTATTTAGAATCTGTAGGATCTGTAGGCTTATCCATCATAGATCCAGCAGGCACCGAATCATCAGCTATTTGAGTTCCATGACCATTCATGTCAAACTTGACCGTAAAGCTCTCTTTTGGCAGAATTGTCACTACAACCATTTCGGGTTCTGTATTCTTGTAGTTCTTGTCATCATCGACATCGACATAGAAATGCACACAATATGTTCCGACATCCTTCGCTGCTGGAAGGCCTGTCGACCAGCCAGCATCAGGTACATCAGATGAATCGCTTACAGCATAATATATTGTTCCTTCATCGCTGGATCCTGCACTCACAAGGTTCTGCAATTCATCATTATACACAAGATTGAATTTAGGCTCTGGAGCAATATACAACGGCTCTTTCTTGCCTATCGTTGAAACGATGACTGCTGGCTGACTGTCATTATGGTATGAATCGCCTTTCACATAGTAATGGATATAATATGTTCCGGCATTCATCTTCTTTTCGATGGATGTCTGCCAATCGTCATCAGCGATTGTGGCATTCTCGCTGTCGCTGACCGCATAGTACATTGTTCCATCTTTGGTAGCACCGGTATATGCGATAGACTGCAATGTTCCATCATATTCAAGATCATCTATGGCTTCAGGAGGATTGCATGAAGCATCTTCCATCTTTTTCCATTGGGCATAGATCGTATGATCTATCTTTCTTCCTACAAGCGTTTCCTCATCTATCCTATCGCCGAATGTCTTTTCGCTAAACCAGCCTACAAAGGCATATCCGTCTCTTTGCGGGTCAGCATCAGGCAGCCTGTATGCTGTATTGTATGTTTCCTCGACTTCCTGCATATATGTCGAACCATCATAGTTGCCTACAAAAGTTGCGATGCATGTCGTTGTACCTTCTGCCCATTTGGCATATAGAGTGATGCTTTCAACCAATTCCGTATCAAAATCAAACAGCGTTGTGCATCCCTTGTCCGTATACCAGTTGATGAATTCATATCCGATCTCTGTTGGATCGGCAGGTTTTGTGACTTTGCTGTTTATGGCAATCGACTGATATGGTATCTGGGTACCATGACCGTTCATATCATAGTTAACTATAAGCTGTCCTGGCTCAGGATCAGGTGTAATCTCTGTCCATCCTGCATAGAGAGTAATATCTCCGGTTACTGTATCGTTGGCAAAATCCCACATATTAAGGCATTCGGGTTCTTTGAACCAGCCATTGAAGCTCCATCCGGTTTCGTTTGGATCAGAAGGCTTGGTGACGGTCATGCCAAAGCCAACACCCTCCGGATCTATCTGGATGCCATGGCTATTCATATCAAAAGTAACCACACAAAGCAGAGGTGGTGGACCAATGGTTGCCCATCCCGCATAGAGCACCATATCCTCAGTCACTGACTCGCTGAAATCATATCTTTCTGTGCATTCCTTATCCAGGAACCATCCCTGGAAGTCAAAGCCTTCGTTATCGATTGGCTCTTCTGGCTCATGTGCTACGTCCCAGTCTTTTACCTGTTCAGCAGGTATTGTTGTTCCCGCAGCATGACCATTGAGATCATAGCTTACCTTGTGGTCGCTTACCTCTATAACCACCTTCTCATAGTAATCCTGATAGTAGGTCCTGTCGTTTTCGGTCTTCACCTTCTTGTTCTTCACAAGATAGTAAAGAGTATATGTTGTGGAATCTGTTCCTATTTCTTTTTGGGCATATTCGCCATTGACGCTTTGCAGTGTTATGCTTTCACACTCTGGTCTTCTGGTATACAGAAGCATGGTATCTTCATTCAAAATCATGCCTTTTTTAGATTCTATCGTCGTAGACAGGTTGATGTCATCGTGCATATCGACCATATAGTCATCGTTCCATCCGCTCACCAGACGCTGTCCGTCTTTGCCGACTATAGCTTCGGAATCTATGCTGACACCTCGCATGGCTTTGGTGTTGTGCGTCAAGATGAAATATATGTCTCCGTCATCTCTGACCATGACGGTCTGTGCATTTCTGTCTGCCCAATCGCGTCCAAAGAAACATACCGAATATTCTCTGTCGTTGTCGTCTTCATTGAAGCTGTAGTCATAATAGTCCTGGTCCCTATCCATTGGATAGTTCTTCACAGCTGCCTCTATTCCAATCCAGGCGTGCTTATCTGGAGATGTGTTGATGTTTTCATCGATCTCGATTGCATCATAGCGCGGATCGCTGTATACATCGTTTCTGCCGTTGTTCTGTATATGCACGCTGCCGCCCAAAATGATTGAGCAGTCGCTTAACCAAGCATCATATCTGTTGACATATACTCCGCCGCCATGTTCATCTGCACTGTTTTTGTCTATAAGCAACGTTCCGGTAAGTTCTACACCATCAGAATCATTGTCCGCAAAGATGCCGCCGCCGCAATCTGCTCTATTGTGGTCTATTTCTCCACCAGAAAGCACAATTCTTCCTGAACCAAAAGTGGTATATTTGCCTCCATCAGCGAAGTATATTCCTCCTCCGCTGGTTGCTTCATTATCATGTATTCTGCCGCCGGTCATCTCAAACACCGTCGAGCTTCCTCCGTCATAGTATATCGCTCCGCCGCAGCCAGGATAGTCGTTCTGATATTCTGCGATGTTATTGCAGATTTCACCGCCGGTCATATAGAAGCTTCCTTCATTGATGTATATCGCTGATCCCCATCCGCCATAGGTATTGTCGCAGATGGATCCTCCGTTTATTCTCAACGTTCCGTCTTCAATGATCAGGATCCTGCTTTTTGAGTCGTCATTTCCTTTCAGCGAACCATTGTTCAGCACAAGCTGCGCATCGTCGTCATCAACGCCGATGACAGCCTTATACTTTCCTGATTTGTTGTTGATCTGAATAAATCCTGTTTTGTCTGTGCTTGTATCATCAATGGTAAGCTTTGCATCATCTTCCACCATGAAGATGTATTCTGCATCGCTTCCAGTGCCTTTTATGCTGTGTCCATTAAGATCGATTGTTATGTCTGCATCATCACCCAAAACATATCCATTCCATTCAATGGTCATGTCCCTATCCAGAACGATTGTGCTGCCCTTGTCTTTGATTGCCTTCTGCCAACATGTATAGAAATCGACTGTATCTGTAACATGGTATTCCGTAGCTGCAGATACCGCAAAAGATATATTGGAGATTAGAATTGCAGTCGTGATAATGATGGTCAATAATTTCTTCATACAGGTTCTTTTGCGAATCATCAACAAACGTGAGTTTATCGCTATAATCTATTATATTATTTTTTAAATGACTATTGCCTCTATACCGTTTTTATAAAAAGGAGATGCACCGTATATGGCGCATCTCCATCTATAATATTTATTTAATGCTTGAGTCTATTCCGCCCAAAGCGTATTCATGAAGTGCAATACATCTGCGTTGAATTCATCTGCATAGCACTGGAAGAAGACATGGCTTCCATGCTCAAACGGATACTTCTCATACCACGGAACCTTCTTTGCTCCCTCTGGATACCACTTGTCAGCAAGCTCATAGCCGTTGGCGGTTACCTGGCCATTGCATCCGAAGAATACCATTGGCACATCGATCTTTCCCAATAGCTCATAGCCATTCAGCATAGTCATGTCTGAATAGATTGCATAGGCGATCCAAGGTGGTGTCTTTGTCATCTCGGCAGTTGCCCATGGCTTCAGACTTTCATCTACGCCATCATACATCATGCCAGCAAAGAAATTGCAGAAGCCTTCCCAACCATTGTATGACATCTTCAGATGGTCATTGAAGAGCTCCATATTGTTGCCCTTTAGACCATGCGCATTCCATGGCTCATCATATTGTGCTCCTAATGGGCAATCGATGAGTCCAAGTGCCTTGATTCTATGTGCGCCAAACATATCGAAATATTTAACGATGAACTGTCCTGCCATAGACCATCCAAGTATAGTTGCATCTTCTACTTCAAGGTAGTCTAAAAGTTCCTTGATGTCGGTGCAGTTTCTTGAAACGGTGTGTCCCTGCAGACCCTTGCTGGAACTGCCCTGGCCTCTAGGGTCAAAAGAGATTACGCGATGCTCCTTCGACAGTTCTTCATAGTTGTTGTCGAAGAATCTTGATGAACAGCAATAGCCGGGAACTAGAACGATTGGCTTGCCCGCTTCGGGATTGTGGTCCTCAAAGTAGATGATTGCCTCGTCAGATGTGGTAAAAAAACCTTTTCTTAGATTTGACATCTAATTTCCTCCTAATGTATTGTTACTGCTTATCTTCTACTTTATTTTTATCATATACAGCTTCTTTATGCAAAAAGCACGTTAGGTTCTGTCATTAGAATCTAGCGTGCTTTCATTGATATTAGATACAATATGATTATTTGTTTTTTGAGCTTAAAGCAATGCCAGCCGTCAGCACCAGGATAGCTCCTGCTATTACCACATATAACGTGATACCATGGGCATCGTCTCTATTTTCATCATCAAATGCCTGGTATAGAGACTTCAGCGTCGACTTGTCTATTACCTTATAGTTCTCGCTTACTGGATCTGCAGGATTCTCAATCAGCTCTTCAGTAGTGAAGATATCGAATTCCTCGGTCTTGTCGTTATATACAAGAACATAGTCGTCACTCTTATCTTTCTTGATGTGTGTGGTTGGACTGGTCAGATCTTCATTGTCCGTCAATCCTTCTATTGCTGGCTGCATGTTGTATGATTCAACGCCATCTTTGCTCATATTGAAGTTAGCAAGGGTCATCATATTGATGCTTGAATCCAGTTCATCAGCAATCTCACCATTATCTTCAACAAGACTATTGCTCAGCACGAAGCTCAGGTCGTCTTCATCCAGCATTGCAGACAGCTCACCGCTATCATTCAGAGTGCTGACAACTTTGTTGAGGCTCATGTTTGGCATGCTCATCATCGTTATCAGATCTTCGCTCTCGCTTCTTTCGTCAGGAATGCTGCTGCTTGAAGGCAACGAGAACATGTTGGATAACGACTTGGTCAGGAAGCTCATTAGGCTAGGTGCCCTCTTTGCTGACATCAATACTGGATCGCTGACTGTCTCGAACAGCATTATTGCCTTAGATCCGGAGATGTCATATCCGATGCTTCTTCCATCCTTATATGTGAAACCTATGACGGTATTGTTCACATCAAGGCTGGCAGTTATCTTCACAATATCTTCGTTGCTGAATCCGATGCTAGCTCCACTCTTGTTCTCTCCCTTGTTCAGGAAATCAACTAGATCGTTGGTGCCTAAGGATATCAGCTTGCCGTCATCTCTCAGGTAGGCTTCAAACTTGTTGTTCTTGAAGTATGGATTGTATGTTCCATCCTGGCCATCTCTAAGCATTACCAGATTTCCGTCATAAACATAGAATCTGTTCAATGTCGAAGCGGCAGTGACGTTGTTGATTGAATATGTGCCGAAAGTATTGTACTCTGCTCCACTGCTCAAAGTGAACTTGTATATCGGTTCGCTGTTGGCATGAATGGTGTTTGGAGTTGAAGCTCCAACAGATGACTTACTAGGCAGATCATATATCGTTCCGCTCTTGGTCAGGCTCTGGGTTCTGAATATGTTGGCAAACTCTTCATTGATATATACAGCATTATCATCAGAGCTGTATAGCTTGTCGCCTTCACCGATGTAGAAGAGTTCGTTGTTGCTTCCGCCGATTCTGTTTCTCAGATCCTTAGCCAGGAAGGTCATCGTTCTGGTCACATAGTTATTGGAAGCGTTGGTATATGACACAGTAACCTTTACATCATTTACGAAATCATAGTCGAATGAATAGGTTCTCTTGTCCAACGAACTGTCGATGATAGGTGAAGCTATGCCAGCGATTTCAACCTTGATGGTTGGAAGTCCGTTTCCTGCAACAAAATCACCGGTTCCATTATTCATATAGAATGTGTTCGTCTTCAGGTCATAAATGCCGACTGCGCCATCACTTAGTCTTCTTGATGGAACATAGTCATGTGCCAGAACGCCGCTTTCATACAGCTTGAACGAATACAGTCTGCCTCTTGCGTTATAGCTTGCTGCGCCAAGACCCAATAGCTTTAGATTTCCGGTATATGACTCTGATGTAGAGAATTGCGTGCCATTGACGATGAATTTGTTTCTAGAGACAGTGATGATGCTTGGTTTGTCTGTAGCTGGCGTAATGCCAGAGTTCTTAGAATTGCCATGCCAGTACCATCTGGATGATTGGATATCGAGCAGATACTTATATCCCGCCCATGAACCGCCGAATATTGCCTGGCTTCCGGAGATGCTGGTTGGCTGATATTCGATGGTAGCTGATGTGTTGGCTGTAATGACATTGCCTAGATCTATGTATTGGGTTCCTGTAGCCTCTATGTACTGAAGCTGCTCGAATCCGCTAGGCAGTTCTCCGCTTCTGTTCTCAACACTATAGAGCTGAACCAGATCGCTGCTGATATCGATGTTCAATGTATCAACATCCTGAGCATAGACATCGATCAATTCAACGTTGCTGTCGACATTGCCGACACTACTTGATCCGATGAATTCATCATAGTTCATCTGGCCATGCAGATATTTCTCATAGTTAGTGAACAGGTTATACATTCCGCTGTAGGCTGCATCAAATTTGCCTGTAAACGGCAGATATACACCTTGCTTGACGCTGATGGTGTTTTTTGCATTTGTTACTGGGTTGGCTATGACGGTTTCATAGTTCATGCCATCGCCACTTACGCCATCCCAATATCTATTAGGGTTATAGTCGTTAATGCCAACCAGTGGCATATAGTCGTTAGTAATTAAAGACAAATCATAATACCAGGTTTTCGTTCCCAGTTTAGAAGGACCGCTCAAGCTCTTTGAATAGATGCCGTTAGCTATATAGTTGGCATCTCCATCATAGGATGTATCAGGCACTTCTGCACCTCCCTTGAACTCTCCTGCGGCTGTCGGATAAAACTTCTTGTCAGGGTTCGCCAGATCGATAAAGCCGTACTCACCTGTGTTGCTAACGACAGGTACGAGGTCACGGACAAGGATGCCGTTAGAATATATCTTTATGATCTTCCATTTGGCACTTACGCCTGTGGTGTATGGAGATCCTGCATTGTTCAGATTTCCGACATAGAGCGTCCTGTCGCATGCCGTCTTCGTCACTGCCGCATTGTAGTGCACGTGGTCTACGTCCATGCTGCCATCCTTGTTGAGGGATATCAATGTATCTTTGTTCAGCTGCGGAGCAGCGACGTTAGTAGCTGACCCTGTCCAGTCTCTTCTTATCATTTTTGAGCTTGAGACGTTATAGAAGAAAGAATATGTTCCCGAGTTAACCGTTCCGGCGGTCGCTC
>CALFPO010000011.1 GCA_937919165.1 uncultured Bacillota bacterium
AATAATAGATACATCATCATAAACGAAAAGCCCTTGAGAATCCTCAAGGGCTTTGTCTTCAAGTGGTGCCGACACGCAGAATTGAACTGCGATTACATCCTTACCATGGACGCGTAATGCCTTTATACTATGTCGGCCTAGAATATATTCTACTATATCTTAATCATTTAGAAAAGGCTTTAGATGATTATATAGCAGAGATACAGGAAGACCTACAACGGTATAGAAGTCACCGTTGATCTTCTTTATGAACTTGGCTCCGTCGCCTTGGATAGCGTAGGCACCAGCTTTGTCCATAGGCTCATTGGTGGAGATATAGGTTTCGATCTCTTCATCGCTCAATGGGAAGAATTCTACTTCTGTGATGCTGGAGAAGGTATCGATCTTGTCGTCAACAAGAATCGATACAGCCGTCACTACTTCATGGATGTTTCCAGAGAGCATATGAAGCATCTCTTCGGCTTCCTCGTATGACTTAGGTTTGCCAAGCACCTTGTTGTTGATCTTGACGATTGTATCAGAACCAATGACGATGGCATCGCTATGTTCGCTGAAGACCTTGGCAGCCTTCTGATAGGAAAGCTTCTCGATTTCCTTGACCAGGTCATTATCGTAGTCTATTGTTTCGATGATGTTGGCTTCGATGATGTCAAAAGGAAGCTTCAGCAGGGAAAGAAGCTCTTTTCTTCTAGGCGATTTTGAGGCAAGAATTATCTTTTTCATTGATACCTCTGACAGATATAGTTGAGGCCCTTGGTTACGAAGTCAGGGTCGTATTCGTTGAAGTCCTTGATATATGGGGCAACCATCTTGCCTAGACCGCCACAGCCGATGGTGTACATGTCTGTGCCGATCTCGCGCTTGATGCCGGCAATCAGGAAGGCAACCATGCCGATATAGCCGTTGTATATGCCGATGTTCATGGCATCGATGGTATTGTTGGCAAGGAAAGTGCTCTTGTGCTGCAGTTCGAATTCTGGCAGCTGGGCAGCGTTCTTCCAGAGCGTTTCAGACATTTTGCTGAAGCCTGGAGCGATTATGCAATGCTTGAAGGCTCCTTCTTTGGTGACATGGCATAATACTGTGCATGTTCCCATGGATACCAGAAGCAGTTCGCGATGATGAAGATTGTAGGCATATGAGCACATGACGATCAGGTCATCTCCAACCTCATTTGGATTAGGCATATCTAAAACGATGCCATAGTTCTTCTTGGGGTTGATGTCTACGATGTTGTTTCCGACGATGCTTTCCAGAGCATCATATATCTTGTCGTATACGCTTGGCACAACACAGGAAAGGATAGCCTTGTCGATATCGTCCTCCCTTAGATTGGCTTTGAAGATGAAGGAAAGGATGAGGCTTCTGTAGCTGTCATAGAATCCATCGAAGCATCCAAAGCTTACTTGCCTGTCGCCGTCGAATACGCCCAGCTTTACGCTGGTATTTCCTAAGTCTACTGTCAATAACATATATACTATTATAAATGTTTATCTATCGATTGCGAAGGAAAATGCATATAGTTGATGATTGCATTTTGCGTCTGTTTATTATAATATATTAGAGCATCCGGGCTTGGCGGAATTGGCAGACGCGCTAGACTTAGAATCTAGTGGGCGACCGTGGGGGTTCAAGTCCCTTAGCCCGGACCATTTAGAAAAAATACTTGATAATAATTATCAAGTTTTTTTATTGGTGTTTTGCTATACTTAAATATATAAGGGGGAAGCTATAATGAAATTTAACGTTTGTTATGAAATTGTTGCACTTGTGGTATTACTAATAGTCACTGGCAGATTTTATGCACATATGCGCTTCCCTGTATTTTCTAATAGACTTTTCGGTGTCTTATTAGTAGTAGGTAATCTTAACTTAATATTTGACATAACATCTGCTATATTTATTAATAACCCAAACATAGTTTCTGTTGGAACTATGTATATAATTAATAGTCTGTATTACATAACTCAGTTTATTATGCCATCTTCACTATTGTTGTTTACGATAGCG
>CALFPO010000012.1 GCA_937919165.1 uncultured Bacillota bacterium
GGTTATATTTCCGGTTATATTTTTATGCTATGTCGAGAAATCCACATTACATATCAAGACTTTTCCACATTGTTTTATACAAAAAATCCCACCGATCAGCATCTATTTTGGGTGGGATTTGTTGGTGTTTATATTGGTTTTTTGCTACTTGCTGGTCTTCTTCAAAACCGCTTCTCTGGCCAGAATGAACATCGATGTAAAGAAGATGGTTAATGCAACCATAATGATGTTGTTCAAGCCGATGGCATCTGAACCAGGTTTGCCTGTCAGACCCATGCAGTCGCTTATGACGCGCATGATTGAGCCGTGGACAAACAGGAACAGCAGAGAGTTCTTTCCAAACCAGATGAAGAATCTTCCGACAACCGGTATCTTGGTGATATAGCGACCAAGAGTAATCATGATGTATGTTCCGACAAATCCGCAGATGACGGTCAGATATGTCTCAAGTGGTCCAAGAACCATGTTGACTCTGCCGCCAGAGAACATGCCTACTCTATTGGCTGATATCTGCAAAGCTATCGACATGCCAATTGATGCAAGCAGATTCGCGAGCCTCCACTTCCATGAGGACTCTTCGCCCGTCAGCACATTCATCTTCTTCATCAATGTGCCCAGCAACATGAATGAAGCAACAGCTGGTGCAACCT
Source organism: uncultured Bacillota bacterium (assembly GCA_937919165.1). GTDB lineage: Bacteria > Bacillota_I > Bacilli_A > Erysipelotrichales > Erysipelotrichaceae > Colivicinus. The sequence continues at coordinate 651 of CALFPO010000012.1, forward strand.
CAATGCCCCAAGGCAGTTCAATGTTTAAGAACAGCAGCAGAACGGTGATGCTCGCAAGACCGAAGATTACAGATGCCATGCGCTTGTTGTCCTTTACGGCATATGGAGCCACTGCATAGAAGATAAGCGAAGCCACAAACAGATACTTTACAAACCAGGTTGGTCCCAAAGCCTGGGCAACCAGAGTTCTGCTTGCGTCAAGTCCAAGCTTTCCTGCTAACGGATCAGTGATCCAGAAGGCAATGAATGATTTTACTAGCGGCATGACTGTAGTCTCGCCACGAACAACCATATATGCGCCAAGGATAATCCACAAAGCAAGCGTAAACTTGAAGAACGATGAAAGCAGCTGCTTTGAGCGGATCTTTATGGTCTCCCAATACGATACATCTTTAGATCTATAGTTATAGCCTGCCATTACGACATAGAATGGCATGGCATAGCCGAAGATAGATACCATGATGATCGAAAACAGTGACGATAGCTGCAGATCTCTTCCGCCAGCCGAGAACAGTGTGGTGGAATGCGTAACGATTACTGCCAGCATCGCCAGACCCTTGGCTGCATCCTGTTCAATCATTCTACCCTTTTTCTTTTCTGCTACCTTTTCCATATAATCTCCTGTGCGCAAATGTTGGTTGCGACTTAATTAATTATATTATCTTTCCGATCAATATATCTAATCCACGATATGTACATATTCTTCTTTATATTGGTCTCGAGGCTCTCTTGTCTCGGCAGGATGACCAATATAGATGATATTTAATGGAACATGCCTATTTGGAAGATCAAGGATCTCTGCCACATTCTTTGCGGCCTCCTTCTGTGGATAGATTCCACACCATACAGAGCCTAATCCCATATCGACAGCACGAAGCAGGATGTTCTCAGTTGCGGCACTGCAGTCCTGCACCCAGAATTCTGACATCTTCAACGGAAGCATCCTAAGCTTGTTTCCGCAGACTATGATGGCCAATGGCGCATCCATCTTTGTGTATCTTGACGCTCCCTTAAGCTTTTCAAGCTTCTGTTTGTCTGTCACGGCATAGAATTCCCATGGTGTCCTATTGACGGCGCTAGGTCCCGACATCGCTGCATGCATCAGTTCATCTATCTCTTCCTTCGTAATCTTTTCGTCAGTAAATTTCCTGATGCTTCTTCTAGCCTGCAAAGCTTCCTTTACTTCCATAGCCATCTCCCTTCGTTTCTATGATTTTACCATGTAAATACACAAAAGCTCCCTTTTGGGGAGCTTATCTGTTTAGTCAACGACTACCGTTCCATCTTCCTTGATGGTGATGTTCATTCCATCCTTTACATAATTCAGGAACTCATCGCCCAGGGAATCGATAACAGGCATCGTAACATTGTCTAGCCATACTGATGTCAGTACAGCACCAGCACATGCCAGAGAGTCGATCTTATTGGAGAACAGCATGCAGGCAGGATTCCTGTTCATGCTGCAGGCACAATAGAGCACCAGACCGCCAGTGGTAGAGCCGATGGTCTGAGGCAGGCACAATGCCTTGTTGTAGATTGGCTTGCCATAGAGGTCAGGATTGTTCTGATCGCCAACCTTAACCTTCTTGTCGCCAAACTGCAGAGCTGACTGAAGCGAAGCAAGCGTATTGAAGCCCTCATGGGTAACTACGGCCTCAGCTGTGCATGTTCCAGGAGTGACTACTCTTCCTTTGAACTCTTTCATCTTACTTGCCTCCTTTCGTGATCTTCTCTAAGATCTCTTCTTCTGTATAGAACCTTGCAGTTGTGTATGTTCTCAGCTTATTGCTTGAAGTGATTACTGGCATACTCTTGCAGAGCGGATTGTTCATGTACATCAATGGGCAGATGTATGACAGAATGACGCCTGTCTTCTCAAGCCTTGGATAGTATTCTGTCTTCTTGAATTCCTTCAGAACGCCAGGAGCGGCAGTGAAGACAGTAGGAATGACAACCTGAGAATTGCCGGCTTCATTGAGTGCTGTCTCGACTCTGTCAGTCCAATCCTTCAGCTGCTGCAGAGACATATGCGGACATCCCATGAAGCACAGTTTTGGCTTGGCATCCTTGTTCTTCCAGATGACTGGATATGAGTTCTTGACTCTTTCAAGTTCTGCATCGTCGATGACATATTCCTTTGCGCCCTTGACGATCAGATCTCTGCCCATTTCCTTTGCTTCAGGAGTGAGCTTATCGATATGATACAGACCTACAGCGCCGTTGCTGGCGGTAGCTGCACCAAAGTCCTTCAGATATGTTGTAGCTTCTTCATTGAGTTCCTTGCCGATCCACTTGTCCAAGCCGATGACATATGGAACATCCTCCATTACCTTCATGCCGATGGCGCTTCCAAGCAGCTGAGCTTCTGGCTTCTTGGTGGTCTTGATCGTAACCTTCCAGGTTGCCTTTCTTCCTTCATCAGTCAATAGTCCAAAGTAAGGAACATAGCCAACGATAGAACCCATCAGGTCCATGATGCCAGAGTTACGGTTGCATCTTGCGCCCAATACGGAGTTGGCATAAACGACTGCTGATGATTCTGACCAAGAAAGGACATCGCCCTTCTTTGGCGTATTGCCTACCTCATGCATGTAGCACGTGCAGGTGAATGCATCATCATCCAACAAGCCAAGCTTCTGAAGCTGCTTCTCGTAGAAAGCCTGTTTAGAATACATGAACTTCTTGAAGATCAGATTCTGCAGAATGTTTGCGGGAACGTTTGGATCTAGTGGTCTTGGGTCAGCCGTGAATTTCTGTCCGCTGACAGCACCAGCTTCAAGCAGCTTATCCATCAGATCATATACCGGATCCAGCATGCCTAGACCGAATGATGTTACCAGGTGGTTGTATTCGGATGTGACAGGAACCATCTTTGTCGCATCGAACGCTTCACCAAACATCACCAGCGATTTCATTACCTTGGCAAGGACTTCACCGTTCTTGCCTTCCAATATCTCTTTCTGTTGTTTTGTGAGTTTCATATTTCCCCCTTATATCTTCATGGCGACTTCATATGCACGCCAAATAACGCTTCTGAGGTTTCCTACCTGCTTGCAGTCACCGACCAGTTTAACCTTTGATGACTCTTCAGCTAATGGCGTAGGAATGTATCCGGCAGAAGAAATCACACTATCGCACTTGACGGAGATTTCGTTTCCATCCTTATCGGTGCAGATGATTTCCTTATCCTTTACTTCCTTCAGCATGGTGTTCAGATATACAGGAACCTTCTTCCATGCGAACCATTCTCTTAGATATGAAGAATTGGCCAGGCAGACACCAGTCTGGGCAACCAGGTCGTTCTTCATTTCAACGATCGATACCTTCTTGCCTTGCAGAGCCAGTTCATAAGCTATTTCACAGCCTGTCAGGCCTCCACCGATGACAGCGACGTTCTTTCCGACCTTTGCGCCATTGAGGAAATCACATGCCTCAATTGTCTTGTCGAAGCCAGGCACATTGAGCTTTCTAGCCTTAGAGCCTGTAGCTATTACGATGTCCTTGCCTTCAAATCTAGACAAGTCTTCAATCTTTTCGTTCAGATGAATTTCGATATCCAGATCCTTCATCTTCTTGCGGTACCAAGCCAACAGATCTCTCAGCTTGCCCTTATAGCTCTCTGAGCTTGCTGGAATGAAGGTACCTCCAAGCTTATCGCTTGCTTCATAGATGATCGGATTGTGTCCTCTCAGCTTGAGCACACGTGCAGTCTCCATGCCGCCGATGCCGCCACCGATGATGATGACATCCTTAGGATTGCTGGTCTTCTTGATGTAGTGCTTATTTGTCTGCATCGTTTCAGCGTTGACTGCACATCTGGCCAGATGCAACGAATCAGACAATGCCTGATCGTTTGGAACGCCTTCGTAATGGCACATATTGAAGCAGCCGTTGTGGCAAAGGATACATGGACGGATATCATCAACCTGATCATTCATGATCTTGGTGATCCATTCTCTATCAGCCAGGAATTGTCTTGCGAAGCCAGCACCATCAAGCTTACCCTGCTTGATAGCCTTGGCAGCTGTTGCAGGATCAAGTCTTCCGGCACATACGACTGGAATGTCGCAGAAGTTCTTGATGTGCTCAACATCTTCCAGGTTACAGTTTTCAGGCATATATACAGGAGGATGAGCCCAGTACCAAGCATCGTATGTTCCGTTATCGCAGTTGAGCATATCGTATCCAGCATCCTGCAGGAACTTTACGGCCTTCTCTGACTCTTCCATGTCACGACCTACTTCTTCATATTCTTCACCAGGAAGCGCACCCTGTCTGAAGCCCTTTGTCTTTGAGACTACAGAATATCTAAGCGATACAGGGAAGTCTTTTCCGCATTCCTTCTTGATGGCTTTGACGATCTCGGCAGCGAATCTGTAACGATTGTCGAACGATCCGCCATATTCGTCTGTTCTCTTGTTGACATAGTTCAAAGTAAACTGGTCAAGCAGATAACCTTCATGGACAGCGTGAACCTCAACACCATCGACACCGGCATCCTTCAGCTTCTTTGCGCTTAACGCAAACGAATTGATGAACTCCTGAATCTCTTCCTTGGTCATCTCTCTTGAAGGAACCTTGTCTGACCATCTGTTTGGCGATGGCGATGCAGTTGCAGTAATCTTGTCCAGATTCATGAATGGCTTAGAGATGACATTCAGCACTGGAGTCGTATATAACGTTTCCATCATCTTAGAAACCGTGAACGATCTACCGAATCCTGCTGTCAGCTGCACAAACAGCTTAGCTCCTGTCTTGTGGAATTCAGGCATCCACTTCTTGAGATCAGCATACATCTTGTCGTTCTTGTGCAGCCACTGGCCAAACATTGGGTTGTATACCGGCTGACAGCCAGGCAATACAAGACCACAGTTGTTCTTGGCTACCTCAAGAATGAACTCTGCACCAGCCTTATCGAAATGGTTGTTCTCCATCCATCCCAGAAGGTTGGTACCACCCATGGAGGTCAGGACAAATCTGTTCTTGATTTCACAGTTGCCTATCTTCCATGGTGTAAATAATGATTCATACTTCTTTTCCATGAATTTTGCTCCTATTTGTTAAAAATTTATCAATCAAATTGTATCATATTGTCGATTTGTTTTTTCATCAAAAGACGCATATTTCTGAAACATGTTTCCTGTGTGTTAATATCTCTTTTGCACCTGGTTGTACACCGCAAATATCGCTGCTCTTTTCTTGAAAACAGAAATTGATGCAACAAAACATATGATATGCAACGTATATCAAGAGGTGAAGCAAACATGACAGAAGTAACAATATCAAAATGAGGCAATAGCCCGGGCTTTAGAATACCGAAAAACATAGTCAAATCACTTAAGCTCAAGGAAGAAGATAAATTATCCTTATTAGAATCTGAAAATTCATTTAGTTCCGTTAAAAAGACAAATGCAACCATAGAAGATGTATTATGTAACTTCTACGGCAAAAGCATCGATGAAATATTAGATATGAAAATAGTTGACGACAAAGGCGAATTGAATTGGATTGGGGCGATGACGTCGGCTTTGAGGTAATCAAATAATGTTCAAACAAGGCGATATCGTCAAGGTGAGTTAGACCCGATTCAAGTTCATGAACAAAAAGGATATAGACTTGTGCTAATAATCCAAAACGATCTGCTTTCTCAAGCAATTCAGAGTACTACCGTTATGCCTCCTATATCCAATTCAAAGACCCCTATGCCATTTGAAGTAGAACTTCCAAAAAACTTAAGACAACAGGTAAAGTCTTATGCAGACAAATAAGAGCATTAGATCTATCCACAAGAAAATGTAAATATGTAGAAACTGTAACTGAAGAGATATTGGAAGAATGCTTAGATAACGTAACAAAAATAATCAGCAGATAAGCTAACATAACTCAACAATCCTTATATGCAAAGCCCAGTGCGTACACTGGGCTTTGTTTAACTGTGAGTCAATCAATTTGATTCAACTTTGCTGTCATCCTATTTCTCGACTGTGTCTTTCTTGATCTCATTCTTTTTGTTTGGCAGGTAAGATCATATTCTGTCATTACATTGTATATCTAAAAGATCTATTCAAATGGATACTTTAGTCCCCATATTCCTCTTATCTCGTCATAAGTTTCCATCATCTTTATCGAATCAGATAGAGGCATGCTGTCGGCTTCTAGTTTTTCTTCTTTTAGGCATCTGTCGCATTCCATGATTTCGTACTCATATCCTGATATCTGTTCAGGAATGTCGTGATGTTCAATCAATGCATCATTCAGATCATATACATCCACGCTTTCTGGATTATTGATGTTCTCTACAACCATATATCCTTTATCACCATAGATGACGCCTTTTCTATCGCTTCTAGAATAGATACTATGGGTAAGTACAGCCATTCTTCCATCTTTGTAGAATATTGTGATGGTTTCCATGCCATCTACACCGGTGTCAGTAAACTGTACTGACGATTCAATTCGCTCATAGTCGCTGCCAAATACCTGGAAAGCAAAATTGATTCCATATACTCCTACATCAAGCAAAGCTCCACCACCTTTTTGTGGATTTGCGATTCTATCATTCATGTAGATGACATAGGCAAGGTTGCCGGTCAATACATTTGGCTTTCCGATTTTTCCGCTTGCCAGAACATCATTGATGATCTTTCTTGATGGCATATATCTTGGCCATAGAGCCTCTGCCACAAAGACCCTTTCTCTTTTAGCCATCTCATATACTTCCTTAGCTTCCTTGGCATTGACTGTGAATGACTTCTCACACAGCACAGCCTTATGTCCCTCTATGCAAAGCTTCATCAAATCGGCATGGGTGTTCTGCGGGGTAACGATATATACAAGCTCTACAGCGTTATCATTCACCAGTTCTTCATATGATCCATAGGCCTTTTTGAATCCATATTCTTTTTTGAATTGTAAGGCCTTATCCAAGGTTCTCGATGCCACCGCTTCAAGCTCTACGATATCCTTCATTCTTATAAGCGTATCTGCAAAAGTGTGGGCCATTGGTCCTGTTCCGATTATTCCTATTTTCATTGTTGTATCCTCAATAGAATTGTAGCAAACCCATACCTCTTCATAAAGCGCAGTGCACAATCAAATGCTAGAATATCTATATAGAACCATGCGCATAAACAAGTATATTGCCTCTTCTGGAATGTGTTCGCGACGCAAGGCAGAAGAGTTCATCGAGAATGGACAAGTGAAGATCAACGGAAAGCTGGCTGAGCTTTCTAGCACCGTCAATGAAGGCGACGTTGTGGAAGTGAGCGGCAAGGTCATCACCTCAAAGGAAAAGTTTGTGGTACTTCTTTTCAACAAGCCAAAGGGAGTCACCTGCACGACAGAACTCAAGGTCAAAGGAAACATCATAGATTATATAAACTATCCTGAACGCATCTTCCCTATCGGACGTCTTGATAAAGACAGTCAAGGCCTCATCCTTCTCACCAACAATGGCGATCTTGTCAACGAGTGTCTCAGAGTCGAGAACGGTCACGAGAAAGAATATGTTGTACATGTCGACAAAGAGGTCACTGATGATTTTCTTGCAAAGATGTCAAAGGGCGTAAGAATCTTCAATCCTGTAAGCGAGACATATGTTACAACGCTTCCTTGTCGAATAGACAGAAGCGGAAGCAATTCATTCAGCATCATCCTTACTCAAGGACTCAACCGCCAGATAAGGCGCATGTGTTCAGCGCTTGGCTATCACGTAACTTCTCTCAAGAGAATAAGATTCATGAATCTTCATCTTGATGTCAAAGAAGGAGAGTATAGACTTCTGACTGACAAGGAGATTGCCGGATTGACGCCAAATAATAAAAAATGAATATTCAATCTCAAATAACAAGAAAACAAAGACCCATCTTTACTGAACTTGTCAAACGAAAGTAGACAGGTTTAAAAAACAGGTATGAAGCCCTGTG
>CALFPO010000013.1 GCA_937919165.1 uncultured Bacillota bacterium
TTTATCGATAAACATATTAAACTTGAAACAGTGAGTAATTTTAAGGAAATTTTAATAGACGAATACGAATGTGTTGTAGTTGGTAGTGACCAAGTATGGAGGCCAGGATACTTTGGAAAAATAGAAGATGCATATCTTAAATTCATTGAAAATGATAATGTAAAGAAAGAGAATGGCTTAGCCATTCTCTAATTCTCTTTCTTGATCTGTAAAGCCAGGAAATCGAGCTGATCCTGATCGACATCATTTGGCGCATCGCTCATCAGACAATATGCGCTGGCGGTCTTAGGGAATGCCACAACGTCCTTGATGTTGTCGGTACCGCTAAGAATCATGACCAGTCTTTCTATGCCGATGCCGACGCCACAATGAGGTGGAGCGCCATATTCGAAGGCCTCCAGGAAGAAGCCGAACTTCTCCTTAGCCTGTTCAGGGGTAAGACCCAAGGCATCAAAGACCTTGGCCTGCATATCGCCGTTATGGATTCTTACAGAACCGGAAAGCAGTTCATAGCCATTGAGCACCAGGTCATAGGCACGGGAGTAGCAATTGGCCTTATCGCTTATCATCTTGTCCACATCCTCATCGCGTGGTGCGGTGAATGGATGGTGGGCACTTACATATCTATCTTCTTCTTCCGAATATTCATACATTGGGAACTCGGTGATCCAGCAGAAGCTGAACTTGCCTGGTTCGATAAGTCCAAGCTCTTCGCCAAGCTTCTTTCTTACGGCACCAAGCGCCACTTGTGCAATATTCTTCTTATCGGCAATCATCATGATGACGTCGCCATTTTCGATCTTCAGGAATTCCTTCAGTCTATTCTTTTCGGCTTCTGGAAGAGCGTTATTCAAGGAACCTGTGAATTCGCCATTGTCATATTTGAGATAAGCCAAAGCCTTGGCCTTGTATATCTTCACGAATTCGGTAAGCTCATCGAACTTCTTGCGCGAAAGCTTGTCGGTCGCATTGTGGAAGACAAGGGCTTTGATCATGCCACCCTCAGCTACGCAGTTTCTGAATACCGCAAATTCGCTTTCCTTGAACAGTTCGCTTACGGTAACCATCTCATTGCCGAAACGGATATCAGGTTTGTCACTGCCATATCTGTCCATGGCATCAACATATTTTATTCTTGGGAAACTGAGATCATCGATGTTCTTGGTTTCCTTGAAGATGGCCTTCATCACCTTCTCTACTTCGCTGAAGATATCCTCTTCATCCGCAAAAGACATCTCGATATCGATCTGGGTGAATTCAGGCTGCCTATCGGCTCTCAGATCTTCATCACGGAAGCATCTGGCAATCTGGAAATACCTGTCCATACCGCCGATCATCAACAGCTGCTTATATATCTGAGGAGACTGAGGCAAGGCATAGAATTTGCCATGATAGAGTCTTGAAGGCACCAGATAGTCTCTGGCTCCCTCAGGCGTAGATTTGGAAAGGATTGGGGTCTCAACTTCCACAAAGTCATCCTTATGAAGGACATCTCTGACGATAGTCTCTACCTTGTCTCTTAGAATCAGCTTATTCTTGATCGGATTTCTTCTGATGTCAAGATAACGGTACTTGAGCCTAAGTTCTTCCAAGGCATCAGTCTCATCCGCAATGATCATCGGTGTCGTCTTGGCGCTTGATAGCACCTTGCAGGTCTCGGCAAGAACCTCTATCTCGCCTGTAGAAAGCTTAGGATTAGGCGTATCCTTCAAGGCTACGCAACCCTCAATCTCTACAACATATTCGTTTCTTACATCCTTGACCAGTTCAGAATGATTCTCGTCGAAAGTGATCTGGGTGATGCCATAGCGGTCTCTAAGGTCAATGAAGACAATCGATCCAAGATTTCTTCTTTTTGCCACCCAGCCTGCAAGCTTCACATGCTTGCCGACATCTTCTTTTCTAAGCTCACCACAGGTATGGTCTCTATTCATAGTAGTCCTCCATCAGCTGAAACATTCTGTCAGCTATCTCATCTATCTTTACTGTCTCCTGAGCCTTTGTAAGGGTATCTTTCAAGGTGACAGTATTGTTGTTTACTTCATCCTCGCCCACAATCAGCACGAATCTTGCGCCCTTGCGCTCGCTTGATTTGAACTGGGCCTTCAATGAACGTCCGTAGTAATCCATCTCGCAGGTCAGATCGGCTTCTCTTATTCTGGCTGATAGATCCAAGGCATAGTCAGGCGTTTCATTCAGATTTATGACATAGGCGTCAAGCTCTGGCTTGTATTCATCGAAGATGCCTTCGGCATCGCACAGGATCATCAGTCTTTCGACACCGATCGCAAAGCCGATGCCGCTGATCTCTGGACCGCCCATCTCCTTGACCAGATTGTCATAGCGTCCTCCGCCGAAGATGGTAGCCTGCGATCCTGATTCCTCATGGGTGCTTACGACTTCAAAGACCGTATCGGTATAGTAGTCAAGACCTCTGACCAGCTTGTCGTCGATCTCATATGGAATACCTAGGATATCCAGATACTTCTTGACCTTCTCGAAGTATTCCTTGGATTCATCGCTGAGTTTCATCTTAGGCGCATTCTTGATGACCTCAAGTTCATGATCGACCTTGCAGTCAAGAATACGCAGAGGATTCTTCTCCAGACGGGAAACCTGGGCCTGGCTGATGCCGATGCTGCCGGCCACCTCCATCTGCGTCCTGCCTTCAAAAAAGCGGAGGCGGAGGATGCGCTGCTCGCGGTCCGGCAGGCGCTGCATGGCGTCGCGGATGGCGATGTCCTCCAGCCAGGCGTCATCGCGGACGTGTTCATCACGGACCT
>CALFPO010000014.1 GCA_937919165.1 uncultured Bacillota bacterium
TGATTTTGCAATTCCATCTACTGCAGAAGCACACTTATTGCCCTCACCCTTTGTAAGTGCAAGATAAGCCTTCTCAACACGATCATAGTTGTTATCTCTATCCATTGCATAGTATCTGCCCGATACTGTTGCAACCTTACCAACACCAATCTTAGCCATCTCTGCCTCAAGAGCCTCTACAAACTCCTTACCTGAAGCCTTTTCAATGTCGTTGATTAATCTTTTCACTTCGCGAATAGATGCTTTACCAACTTCTTTTATGCCACTGTTGGCAACAATTTGGTCGACAATGTCTGCTGGAATAGGTGTATTTTTCATAGTAATTTATTTATTTATTGATTATTAACAAAAAATGATGTGCGTTGCAAAAATAAAAAAAAAGAGGACACCTAACAAGGTGTCCTCTTCGTATCAAGGGATAATCTAAAATTATCTTCTTTTTTGAGTTTGAATTTGGTTAGTAGCTTCTTTTTCGCCTCTGTCGATAGCAGCGTTAGCGATTCTACCTGCAGCTTGTTTAGCGTGTTCTTCAACTGTTGGAGGAGTAGTGGTGCTAGATGATGTCAGTTTACCATCATCGTTCTTTTTCTTTGCAGGAGTTGTAGTTTTCTTTGCAGGAGCAGTTTTTGTTTCTTGAGCTGGTTCTTCAGCAACAACTGGTTCTTCAACTGGAGCTTCTTCCTTGGCAGCCTCAGGAGCAATGCCGTCGGTCTTGAGGATCTTCTTCAGACCTTCAACACCCTTTTCGGCGATGTCTACAGCACCTACCTTAACCTTGGTGATGGTGTCCTTTACTTCAGGCTTCTCGAAGAAATCGTTGATGTTGTTGCCGATCTCTTTAAGGAAATCAGTTGTCTTCTTGAAGGCTTCGGTTTCCTTGATCTTGTCGAATTCGCCTGTGATCTCATCAGCGATCTTGCCAAGATCATACTTAGGTTCATTCTCTACACGCTTGAGTTCGCTGATCTTCTCTTTTGTGAAGTCAACTGCTTCTTTTGATTTAGCCTTAACTTTATCTAAGAAGTCATCAAGCTTATCATCATCTTTGACATCCTCGATAATATCTTTTACCTTTTCGATGGTTGCGTTGATGGCTGCCTTTGTCTTTTCTACAAGAGCCGTAGCCTTTTCCTTGTCGACGATATTGAGTTCCTCTACAGAGCTCTTAACCTCATCTTCAAGGTTCTTTACATCATCTTCCATTTCCTGAATGGTTTCATCAAATTTAGTCATTATAGTCAATACCTCCTATAGCAATATTATATCGTAAATTGTCATTTTGATATGCAAATGAAAAATATTTACTTGCATAGTAATTGTTGTACAATATTTGTAAGGTTGAGGGAATAAGTATGGAAATTTACGAATTATTGAGTGAACTTCCAGATAAGAGAAACGAAAATGGCGTTTGCGATTTCAATGGCTATCTGGAAGACTATCTGTCAGTGAGCGAAGACGAAGAAGCTAATGAGGTCTTAAGGGCTCTATTCGAAACGGACGGCGATCTTCGCATTGTCGTCAATATGCGAATAGGTGTAAATAAGGAATCGATATCCAATTCGATAATAAGATATAAAGATGTTTTCAAATTGGGCGATAGCGCATTGAAGATACCATATATCGTCTATACAAAGAAGGAAAAGGCACTTGTGCTGACCAAGAAGGAATACATCTATGCCAAGGCTTACTACTATGCTTTGACAGAACCTAATGGACGCTTTGTGGATGCCAAGAACGATTGTGTTGCCTTGGATATGTCCAACAAGGATCTGGTAGTTGAAACCTTGAAGCTGCTTGATGAGAAGAAGGCCGGCTATGTGCAGAGAGGTCTAGACAGGAAATACTACGAGAACTACGATGCTTCATATGAATATGCCTTGAAGCTTGCGGAGAACATCAAGGAAAACATCTTCACCAAGATTGAGGAAAGTGAAGACAAGGAGTCTTTCATCAATTCATGCGTAGAGAAGTGGTTTTTGATCAAGAAATTCGTCTATGTGCAGTTCATGATCGACAAAGATGCCTTGAGAAGCAAGTTCGAGAACAACATCAAGCTGCAGCGCAACAAAGCCAAGGAAAATGCCGATTCCATCAGGTTCATTTCCATCTCGGAAATGTGGAAGGGTCCACGCGAAATAGCTGCCGAAAGTAATGAGTAATCATTACTTTTTTAATGTATAATTTAAGTTATGAGAAGGTTCGGATTTATACAAATTGTTTTTTGGATGTTCTTTATGAGCATCTTTGTTGATGTAATCAGCGTATTTTTTTCTGTTTTGGGTGGAGGTATAGGAATGATTCTACCAATTCTGGTGATGGTATTCGGAATTGTCCTGGTCGTCAATGCAGTCAAGAGCAAGTCAGGCAGTTCTAAGACGACAACAGTCAACTATAGAGGCGCAAAGGCCTCTTCGAATGTTGCCAGCAACAAGATCAAGAACATATCTAATGCAGATCTGGCGAGAATCGACAAGACGCTTGTCAGCTACTATAAGAGCAATGTCACATTGCCTATCATCGACAATATTGCCTTGACCACTTCTAAAGGCATCTATACGACGATTGAAGAGCTCTATCTTACTTATAAAGATGAGAAGGTCGTAAAGCTTGCGGAATTCAAGAACAAGTATCCTGAAGTCTACAACAAGATCGTTTCGCTTCTGGTTGAGATGGCCAAGAAGGGTGATAAGGTGATGAAGGAGAAGGTCGATACGAACAAGACCAAGAAGGGTGCTGTCCTTTCTGATGCGGAAAAGTATATCGATCAGATCAATGAACTGAACAAGAATCTGAACAATGAAGAGATCACCAATGGCTTATACCAGACATGCGATCTTCTTAAGCAGATCGATATCGTAAACAAGGAAGAAGGCAAGGATGAGAAGCTGACCAAGCTCTATGACTACTATCTGCCTATTCTGACTGGCATTCTTGAGGACTACAAGAAACTGTCCAATTCGGCAGTAAAAGGCGAAGACTTCAAGAAATGCGAGACACAGCTGGTCAAGACCGTTGTGCTCATAAACCAGGCTCTGAAGACTATCTGTGCATCATTGCACGAAAGTGACTATATGAATCTCAATGCCGACATCACGACTTTGCAGTCGCTGCTGGCTAAGGATGGATATGGCTCAACGCCTTTCGATAAGGAGGACAAGTAATATGGCTGAAAACAATCTTGATATGTTCAAGCTTGTCCAGGAAGTGGAGAAGCAGAAGCAGAGCACTCTGGAAGATGTCTTTTCGCAGCTTGATTCCGTAAGGAATAATGACATGAGGGAAGAAAAGGTAACAATCATCAACCGCACAACCGCCTACTCCAGCACCAGCAATCCTGACCTTGTGACAAAGCCAACCATACCTAACCATTTTGGCGATTACGATACCCGTTTTGAGGCTTTCAAGGCCATTATCGAATACGTATCCTATGGCACAACCAATGTCAACGACTATGTATCGGGACATCGTGATGCTTTGGAGAAATATTATCGTGATGCCTATTCCAATCAGAAGGACCTCTATCTGATCGAAGCCAGAGTCAATGACGAGATAAGCAGATATGTCACCCGCAATGATCTCTATGAGAAGGGCTACTATGATGGACTGTTCTATGTGCTGAAGGCTCTGAAGAGATCGAAGGAGCTTCTGGAAGAAAAGATAGGGGAAGCCTTAGGAAAGGTGCTGTAATATGTCATCCGTACACGAAACAAAAGAGAAAATGATGGAGGAGCTGTTTTCCAAGAAGAGAAGCAGCTTTTCAAATATCTATAACGATTCAGTCGATATCCTTAAGGATACCGAAAGCGAACTAAACAGGATACTGGTTCAGAACCAGAAGGACATCGAGGAACTGACCAAGAAGTTCAACTATTCTGACGAGGATCTCGGCAAGCTCAAGAGCGAAATCGAGCAGGACTTCAACGTCAAGATCGATGATGTGCCTGAGACCGTAGTAATGGGCAAGGCTTCCAAGGAAGTCTTCGATAATATCTACAGGGATCTGAGCGATACGATTATTGGCGAAGATGAGGCCTGCAAGCAATTGGCTACGGCTTTCCGCAGACCATATGTGATAGGTTCCGATCCGCAGAAGATCAGGAATTCCATCATCCTTTACGGCAGCAATGGAACCGGCAGACATCTGATGGTCCAGACCATGGGCAGCCTTCTGAAGAAATATGGACTATCAACTTCAGCTGAAGTCTATACGCTTGATATGTCAAGATACCAGTCTTCTTCGCAAGAGGTGCTGTTTCTGCAGGATGCCTATGTTGCCTTAAGCGGCAAGAATCCGATTGTCCTGATCGAGAACTTCGAAGAGGCATCGCCTATCTTCAACCGCATGCTGTCAGAGCTGGTGCTCGAAGGACAGTGTGTGCTTGGCAAGCGCTATACCCTCAAGAACAATCAGCTGGTGGAAGCTACTTCCACGCTGACATCCGATATTATCGATCACCTAAGCGGCAACAACAAGGTTCTGGTGTTCCTCAGCGAAAACAAGCCTTCTGGCTTCATGGATATCTTCGGCAAATCCTTTGTGGATCATATCGCCGACAAGGTCGAGACCAAGAAGCTTGATGAGGAGTCGCTGCTGAAGATCATCGACCAGCTGGTGGATTCATTGATCGAAAGATGCAAGGGACAGCTGGAGATTGACCTGGAAGTGGATGATACGATCAAGGATTTCCTGAAATCGATCTACGAACCTGGCGATGGCATCGATTCCCTGACGCCTACCGTCAAGAAGATATACAACGAAATGGTTGATGTTGCCTTGGAATGCGATATCGAAAAGGCAAGGATCTACTATGATGAGACCATCAAGGCCAGTTTCAACGAGACCACAAGAGATCTTGAGGTCATCGATGATTCCAAGGCTGAAAGAGAAGACATCCAGAAGGAACTTGATGATGTGGTCGGACTTGACCATGTCAAGAACTATCTGCTGTCGCTTGAGAATCTGCTGAAGATCAATCAGGTAAGAAAGCAGAAGGGTCTTAAGACCAACGAGATATCTAAGCACATGATATTCACCGGTAACCCCGGTACCGGCAAGACCACTATCGCCAGACTCGTGTCTCGCATGATGAAGGCCTGCGGTATCCTCAAGCAGGGTCAGCTTGTCGAAGTGACCAGAGCCGATCTTGTAGGCAAGTATGTTGGACATACGGCACCGCTTACGATGTCGGTTATCCAGTCTGCCTTGGGCGGTGTACTGTTCATCGATGAAGCATATTCGCTCTACCGCGGCAAGGATGATTCGTTCGGACTGGAGGCCATCGACACATTGGTAAAGGCCATGGAAGACCATCGTGACGATCTGATCGTTATCTTGGCTGGCTATACCAAGGAAATGTCTGAATTCCTTGAAGCAAACTCTGGACTCAAGTCAAGATTTGCGAACATCATCGAATTCGAAGACTATACCGGCGAAGAGCTGATGCTGATAGCCAAGTCGATCGCCAAGGGCAAGGACTACGTGATTGCTGATGAGGCTCTGAGACCTCTGCAGGACTACTTCACCTTGATCCAGGCCAAGAACGATCCTAACTCAGGCAATGGCCGTCTGGCCAGAAATTTGGTTGAAGATGCGATCCTCAATCAGTCCAAGAGACTGCTTGAGCATCCTGATGCTCAGATGAATCTCTTGGAAAGAGTCGACTTCAATCTGGGAGAGACAGACAAGACAAAAGCATAGACAGGAGCCATCCTGTCTTTTTTCTTATGATACTGAAAGATAAGCTGAAGATTTACGGAGATAGAACAGCCGGCCCAGCGATACTGCTTGGGCTTTTTGAGGATGATGATAGCGCTGAAGCCATCTTCAATCTTGCGAAAGAGAATAGCGATAGTTCGTTCTCGCTTGTGGCCTATCAAAGCAATGACTGGTCGCATGATTTCTCTATCTGGCCAGCAAGATCATATGATGGATCGATATATGAAGGCGGTGGTCTAGAGACTCTTGCTTCCTTGAAGGATATCATCAATGATTTAAACAGCAAGGTCTATATTGCGGGCTATTCCTTGGCAGGACTCTTCAGTCTATGGAGCCTATATGAGAGCGACCTGTTTGATGGCTGCATATGCTGCTCAGGTTCATTGTGGTATGAAGGATTTGAAGAATATGTAAGAGATAGGCATTGCCAGAAAGAAGCCTTTGTCTATCTAAGCCTAGGAGGCAAGGAGGAGAAGACCAGCAATCCTTTGATGGCTCAGATCGGCATCAAGACAAGAAGCATCGATAGGCTTCTTGATGATGACGAAAGAGTCTTGAAGCATATCTTGAAGATGAATCCTGGTGGACATTTCGCTTCCCCTGAAAAGCGGCTTGCCCAAGGCATTGCATGGATCATCGAAAACGAACAAAAAACAAAGGCGGATTAATCCGCCTTTGTCTTATGATTGTTGATCTGATTAAGCCTATTTCTTGCAAGCCTTCTTAGGTGCAGGAGCAGCTGTAGTGTCTTCTGTCTTTGAAGGAGCATTCTTCTTTACAGAAGCGATGCCAGCCTTGCAGGCCTTCATTGTTGAATAGCCTTCAGAAGCTCCGATTGGCTTTCCGTTAGGAGCAATCAGTCTGAAACGGAATTCCTTTGCCTTGTCAAGATAGATGACGAACTTAGGATTTGCTTCAACCTTGAAGCCTTCAGCTGTTTCATCCTGAATGACAGCAACTGGAGCGTTCTTTGCTACAGAAGCGATGCCAGCAACAGCACTCTTCTTTGCAGCATACATCTGAGAAGAGAGAACAACTTCACCATTGCCAGAAGCAAGATTGAAATGGAACTTTCCCTTAGGTGATTTAGTAATAGTATATTTACCCATTTTTTCCTCCTTGATGAATAATTAGTACGTTTACCTAATTCAATTATAGAAACATTTCCGTTGACTTTTCAAGTCGTTGAGGTTGATATGGGTTAGAATATAGATATGTTGAACGACACGATATGCGCAATTTCTACAGCTTTGAAAGATGGAGCTATTTCCATCGTCAGAATGTCAGGGGAAGATTCCTTTGACATCGTCAGACAGATAAGCGATGTCAAGGACATCAAGCCAAACACCATTGTCTATTCCCATATAAAGGATGAGGGAGAGATCATCGATGAGGTGCTCATCTCGTTCTTTGAGAAGAACCGTTCCTATACAAGGGAAGAGATGGTCGAGATAAACTGTCATGGCGGAGTCTATGTGACTAGACTTGTGCTTTCTTTGTTGCTGAAGAAGGGCTGCCGTCTGGCTGAGCCTGGCGAATTCACAAAGCGCGCATATCTCAACGGCAGAATCGATCTTAGTGTTGCCGATTCGATAAACGATCTGGTCAAGGCTGAGAATGCCATGCAGGCAAGAAGCGCCATCAGAGGCATCGACGGTTCAGTGGAAAGACTGCTTATGCCACTGATGGATGAGATGAAGGATGTCATTTCGATGATCGAGGTCAATATCGATTATCCAGAATATGAAGATGAGAAGCAGATGAGCAATGACGTAGTCAAGCCATATCTTGAATCCTGGATAGGCAAGGGCAAGGAGATGGTCGATAAGGCTGAAAGATTCCGCACCGTTAAGGATGGCATCAGCACGGTCATCATCGGCAAGCCGAATGTCGGCAAGTCATCACTGCTCAATGCGCTTCTGGAGAAGGACAAGGCCATCGTGACGGAGATTGCCGGAACTACCAGGGATCTTGTGGAAGGCAAAGTCAGTCTCAAGAACATAACCCTCAATCTGATCGATACGGCTGGCATCAGAGAATCGGAAGACATGATCGAGAAGATCGGCATCGAGAAGTCAAAGAAGGCTCTGGAGGATGCGGAACTGGTCATTCTGGTGCTTGATTCCAGCGACATCGATGAGGAGGACGAGAAGCTGCTTGAGCTTTCCAAGGACAAGAACCGTCTCATCGTCTACAACAAGTCCGATCTTGCAAGACACGATGGCATCTGCATCTGCGCTAAGGACAACGATATCCATGAACTTGTTGACCATCTCAATGAGATGTATAGGGATGATGTGAGTCTGGTGGATGAGGACATCTTGAACAATGAACGTCAGATTGCACTGATGAAAAGATGCGTTGAAGCCTTGGAAGAGATGCTTGAGCATATAGATGATGATGGCATGGATATGGTGGTTACCGACCTTGATGAAGCCTACCACTATCTATGCGAGATACTGGGAAAGGAATATCAGGAGGATCTGATCGACCATATGTTCAGGAACTTCTGTCTGGGCAAATGATGAACTGGCTTGATTCGCATTGTCACATAAATGATGCAGCCTTCAGGGATGATCTTGATGATGTGCTCTTGAATATGAAAAAGGCAGAGGTCACAAAAGCCATGATCATCTCTTCATATATCAATGACTATCGCTTTGGGCTTGGCATAGATGATCCGAAGATATCTTTTGGGCATGCCTTGGGAATCTATCCTGGCGATGCGAATGATGTCGATGAAGCAAAGATCGAAGAGTTTTTCAAGCTGATGAAGGAAGATGAATGTGCAGCTATCGGTGAGATAGGCCTTGATTATCACTGGGACAAGGACAGCAAGGATAGGCAGAAGGAGATCTTCATAAGGCAGATCGAATATGCAGATAAGCTGAACAAGCCGATCATTGTCCATACCAGAGATGCGATTCAGGATACCTTCGATATCATGAAGGCTCATAAGACAAAAGGTGTGCTCCACTGCTACAGCGACAGCGCCGAGATGGCAAAGGAGTTCATTAAGCTTGGCTACTACATTTCCATCAGCGGCACGATCACTTGGAAGAATGCCAGGCAGGCGCTTGAGGTCATCAGGGTTGTTCCGCTGGATAGGCTTCTTATCGAAACTGATTGTCCATATCTGACGCCTGCGCCAAATCGCGGAAAGCGCAATGAGCCATCGTATGTCGTGTATACAGGAAAGAAGATATGCGAGGAGCTAGAGATTGATGAGGAGCTCTTCAAGAGACAGATAAATGAGAATTACTCCCAGCTGTTTGGGTTATAATGATATTAGTTTTGGAGGATACTTATGGGCTACGTATTTTATGGAATTCTATTTGGTGTTCTGGCATTCATCATCGTCAAGAATGTCAGGCTTTTCAAGCGTTTCAAGCATAACAAGGAATATGTCGAATGCTACAAGGATATGCTGAACAATGAAGACCATGGATACGAGAGAATCTGCAGGTTCGTTGAGGGCGAAAGCTCAAGCGAATTCATGAACAAGGG
This sequence comes from uncultured Bacillota bacterium, assembly GCA_937919165.1. Taxonomy (GTDB): domain Bacteria; phylum Bacillota_I; class Bacilli_A; order Erysipelotrichales; family Erysipelotrichaceae; genus Colivicinus. The sequence goes on from CALFPO010000014.1 coordinate 9,224, forward strand.
CAGATTGCTGAAGATCTATGCTGAACTGTCTAACGATATCGACTGCAAGAAGACGATCGAAGAGCTTGATCTGCATGATCTTTTCTATGTGAAGGGCAATGTATCCGCTGAACAGGTAAACATCAATTCTGATTCGTTCATCTGGATGGCCATGATAATAGCCAAGGCCAGAAGCATGTCGCGCTTTGATGTTGTGGATATGCTGAGCGAAAAGCTAAAGGCCTATGATGAGAAGCTTTGCAGACACCTTGAATATGCGACAGTGCTTTCTGTCCATGACGCCGTAAAAGAAGAAGGAGATAGAGGCATCGCTTTCTTCAATGCCTTGCTTAATGGCGAGTATCTTGACTATGTCTATGACAAGAATCTGATTGGCGTCTTCAAGCGTATGGCAGCTGCTACTTTGGCCTATTTAGGTGAGGTATTGGATGAATTCTTTGACTCGGATCTGCACAGCTTTGCGACGACTGTTGTCGGTAAGAACTATATGAAGGATCTGGGAATCATTGAGAGATATCCCGCTCTTGAAGAAGCGGTTAAAGAGGAAGATACAAACAAGGAATGAAACTGATTGTTGGTCTAGGAAATCCCGGAAAGCAATACGATAAAACTCGACATAACGCGGGTTTTTTCGTTGTCGATAAGGTAGCTGAAAAGCTGGGCGTTGACTTCGACAAGAGCAAGTGCAAGGCCATCTACGGCATCTATAGGCACAAGGGCGAGAAGATCATCATCGCCAAGCCACAGACGTTCATGAATCTAAGCGGCGAGAGCGTTTTAAGCCTTCTGAAGTTCTATGATATGGATATCGATGATCTGATCGTCATCCACGATGACATGGATCTGCCTTTGGGCAAGCTGCGTCTGCGCAGACAGGGTTCTTCAGCAGGCCAGAAGGGCATGGGGAACATCATCGATCTGCTTGGCACTTCAGAAATCAAGCGCATCAGGATGGGCATATCCAAGGACGAGAAGATCGATACCATCAACTGGGTTCTTGGACATTTTTCCGCTGAAGAGATGAAGATATTCGATGAGGCTGCAGACAAGGCGGCTGAAGCGGTCATATATGGCTTCAATCATGATTTCGAAGATGTGATGAACAAGTACAACAGATGAAGCATTTAGATTTGCTTAAGGATATAGAGAAGATAGCGAATGATGACAATCATTCTTTTTTAAGTCATAGCTCGCTTATCGAAGAGGCTATCAAGATAGCGATCAGAGCCTATAGAAGCGATAGGCCAATCATCGTCGTCAAAGAAAACAGCTACATGATAAGCAGGCTGAAGGACATCCTGCTTTCCTATTTCGATGATGATGAGATGACAGCCTATCTGCCGGAAGAATCATTGCGTGCTGAAGAGATTGCCTCTTCATTCGAGAACAGGGCAGCAAGACTCAATAGCCTCTACAGCATCATCCACAGCAAGAACCTGAAGCTCATACTCACTTCGCCTTATGGCATGATTCGCCATCTTCCAGATAGAAAACAGCTTGAAGAGAGCATCATCCATATCGCCAAGGATCAGCAGCTTGATAAGCAGGAGCTGCTGGAAATGCTAGAGCGGCTTGGCTATGAGAAGACTTCCCATGTAGAGACGCCGATGACCTACGCATCCAGAGGCTACATCGTCGATGTCTACAGCATCAACTATGAATACCCTTTGCGTATCGAATTCTTTGACGATGTCGTCGATTCTATCCGTTTCTTCGACAACAACTCTCAGCGCACATTGAAGATACTTGATGAATGCGATATCTGCTTTGCCAAGGATGTCTTCTTCTCTGATGAGGAGAAGCAATATCTTAAGGATAATGTCGAGATACTCTCTGGCCAGATGGAGCTGGAGATGGAATATATCAATGCGGATGTCTATCGCCAATCGCAGTATTTCTATTATGCCTATTTTGCGAAAAGCCATCTGAAGGACTATGTCGGTGAGCACTATCTTTATCTTTCCGATAAGGAGAAGATCGATTCTCATCTGAAGATGCTTACTGATGAGACGGTTGCCTATATCCAGGAGATGCACGAGGAGAATAAGCTTCCTTTACGTTTCTATGTCTACAGTGAATTCAATAGAGAGATAGCTGATGAAAAGGTCATTCTTGGCGAGCCGTTCAAGAAGGCACCAGCCATTCAGGAAATCGATCTGCCTTACGGCAATATCGACTACATCATCAGTGTTGTCAACGGCCAGCACAGCAGATACAAGCTGATTGTCGTTGATGACAAGCAGGCTGAAGAGGTCATCAATTCGCTCATCAGGCAAGGTCTGGCCTACAGAATCTATGATGATGAGCTCCACGAAGGAATAAATGTATCATATGGCAAGATGTTTGGCGGATTCGAGGTCGAGAAGCTTGAGCTATCCGTCTATACAGCCAAGGAACTATACAGAACCCGTTTCCATACAGGACGTTTTGCGAACCGCTATGGCGAGGCCCGCAGCCTCAATTCCTACGAGGAACTCAAGCAAGGCGACTATGTCGTTCATGACCAATATGGCATTGGCCAGTATGTCTGCATCGAGAAGCGCATGGTCAATGGCATCGAATGCGACTATCTCAAGATCATCTATAAGGGAAATGATGAACTGCTTGTGCCGCTGTCGCAGTTCTCGCTGGTAAGGAAATATGTATCCAAGGAAGGAGCTGTTCCTAAGCTTCATCGTCTGGGTTCGAAGGAATGGGTTGAGACCAAGCGCAAGGTTGAGGAAAGCGTCAACGATATTGCTGAGCGTCTGATTGAGCTCTATGCGACAAGAGATACGGACATTGGCTTTGCGTTCTCCAAGGACAGCGAGATGCAGAAGGAATTCGAGGATACCTTTGAGTATGAGCTTACCAAGGACCAGGCTGTTGCCATCAGAGAAGTCAAGGAAGATATGGAGAAGCCTAAACCGATGGATAGGCTGCTTTGTGGTGATGTCGGCTTCGGCAAGACGGAAGTTGCCATCAGAGCTGCCTTCAAGGCGGTCAATGACGACAAGCAGGTAGCATATCTATGCCCGACAACTGTCCTGTCTTCTCAGCACTACAAGACCTTCAAGAAGCGCTTCAAGGACTTTCCGGTTAGAGTCGAGCTTCTGAATCGCTATGCGACGCCTGAACAGCAGCGAAACATCATCGCCGATGTAAAGGAAGGCAAGGTCGACATTCTGATCGGCACCCACCGCATTCTGTCCAAGGATATCGAATTCAAGGATCTGGGTCTGCTTATCATCGATGAGGAACAGCGTTTTGGCGTTGAACACAAGGAAAGGATCAAGGAACTGAAGAACTCTATCGACGTTCTCTCCTTGAGTGCGACCCCTATTCCAAGAACTCTGCAGATGTCGCTGATCGGCATCCGTGGCTTATCGACCTTGGATACGCCGCCGCAGAACCGCTATCCGGTTCAGACCTATGTTGTCCATAAATCGGACAATCTGATTGAAGAGGTCATCATGCGTGAGCTTGAGCGCAATGGCCAGGTCTTCTATCTTTTCAATAATGTCGATTTCATCCATTCAGTTGCCCGCAAGATCGAGAATAGGATTCCTTATGCCCGTGTCGGCGTGGCACATGGCCAGATGAACAGAGATGAGATTGAGGATGTCATGTACAGGTTCTACAGCAATGAGATCAATGTGCTTATCTGTACAACCATCATTGAGACGGGTCTTGATATCCCTAACGCCAATACCATCATAATCGACAATGCCCAGAACTTTGGCTTATCGCAGTTATATCAGATCAAGGGAAGAGTCGGAAGGTCGGATCGTGTAGCCTATGCCTATCTGATGATTCCGGAGAAGAAACAGCTTAATGAGAACTCCATCAAGCGTCTTGAGGCCATCAAGGAATTTGCGTCGCTTGGTTCAGGATACAAGATCGCAATGCGCGACCTTACCATTCGTGGCGCTGGCGACCTTCTGGGCGACAAGCAGTCGGGCTTCATCGACAATGTCGGCCTTGATCTGTATATGGCTATGCTGAACAAGGCCATCAGGACCAAGAAAGGCGAAGAGGTAGAAGAGAAGGAAGTCAAGCCTAATGTCAACATTCCGATCTCCAGCTATCTGCCTGATAGCTTCGAAAGCAATGACTATGACAAGCTGTCCCTTTATCATGAACTGGATGATATCGAAAGCAAGGAAGAGCTGCTCAACTACTATCTCAAGATCGTCGATGAGTATGGCAAGCTCCCGAAGGTGGTTGAGGCTCTGTTTGAAAAGAAGCGTCTTGAGCTTCTGGTCAACCTCAGTCTGGTCGACAAGGTCAGCAACCATAACGGCGTCTTCAAGATCATCCTTTCCAAGGAGTATTCCGATAGCATCGATGGCGTCAAGCTCTTCGAATACTGCAACTCCTTGTCCAAGGATCTGAATATCGGATACAAGATGAACAGACTGGAGGTTTCGATCTCCAACCAGAAGGACAGCATTGGCAAGATACTGAAACTGGTGGATAATTTAGATAAGCTGGTGAAAGATGAGAATTGACAAATATCTTAAGGTAGCACGAATCCTGAAAAGACGAGAGATCGGCAAGCAATTGGCGCTTAGCGAGCGTCTTTTCATCAATGGCAGACTGGCAAAGGCTTCAAGCGAAGTAAAGGCGGGAGACCTTGTAACGATCGTTTTCGGGCATCGCGAGATCACGGTCAAGGTTAAGGAAATAAGGGAATCAGCCTCTAAGGAGCAGGCTTTCCTGATGTACGAGGTTGTTGAAGAGAAAAAAGAAGATATAATATAGTCATGGCCACAAAGAAGAAAAAGACAAAGAAGAAGAATATCGCTGTGAAGCTGCTTTCCATCGTCCTGATAGCATTGGCAATCGGCTTTTTCGGCAATGTCCTTAAACAGATATACGATATGTTCTCATTGCAGAAGCAGGCAGCCCTGGTGGAAAGGGAGCTGCAGGCTCTGAAGGATGAGAACGCTTCGCTTACATCGACAAAAGAGAAGCTTGAAGATCCTAACTACATCCAGACATATGCCAGAGGAGAATACATGTTCTCCAAGGGCGATGAGAAGATCTTCTATCTGCCTTCATCAGAGTAGCGGGACATCCTGCTTTTTAATTGAATACAGCTAGGTGAAGAGGTCTTTCTTGCGAACAATTAAGTGAGGAAGATCTTTTATGATAATTGTAAGCGCAACAGATATGAAGAATAGTTTTGGCCACTATCTCAAACTTCTGAAAAGTGAAGGCGAGATCATGATTGAGAAGCATGGCATCATCATCGCCAGGATAAGTTCCATCGATAAGGAAGAGGATTCTTTGAGCGAATCGATCATCGGCATGCTAAGGAAGGATGAAGTAGATGATTAGGGCATTTCTTGACGATGGTCTGATAAAGGATATCCTGTTCAAGGAAGGCTCCTATGATGAGGCTTGCAGGATCATGGCTATGGCAGAAAAGGGTGAGTTTGAGGGATGGATTTCAAGCCTACTTTTTGTGGAACTGTCAGGATACGCAAGCGAAGATCAGCTAAGAAAGATATATGCCATCCTGGCAAGAACCTTAAGGATATGCGACCTGAACGTTAGCGATCTGCGCAAAGCGATGCGAAGTCAGGACATTAGGAAAGGCATTGCCATGTCTTTAGCAAGGAAGGCGAAGGCAAATTTCATCATAAGCGAGGATACAAAAGGTTTCATTAATAGTAGAATAGAGGTGATGAAGCCGGCTTTGTTTCTGGCTAGATTAGAGAATGGAAAAGAAGACAAATAGAGAAGAGATATATGATGGCAAAGTCATCCATGTCGTGAAGGACAGCGTTGAGCTTGATGATGGCAGCAGAGCACTTAGGGAAGTAGTTCTGCATAATGGTGGCATATGCATTGGCTTGAATAGAGATGGCAGATACGCAATGGTCAGGCAGTACCGCTATGCCCAGGGCAAGATGATGTATGAGTTTCCTGCCGGAAAGATCGAAAAGGGTGAAGATCCCGATGAGGCTATCCTTAGGGAAAGCGTCGAAGAGACCGGCTATGAGGCCATCGATGTCATCAGGCTTGGCCAGATGATTCCGACCTGTGGCTACAGCAGCGAGATCATCTATCTTTATCATGGAAGGGCCGGCAAGGAATGTGGCCAGCATCTTGATGCCGATGAAAGAATCGATGTCTCTTGGCATACGCTTGATGAGATAAGGGATATGGTCAAAAAAGGCTTGATAGATGACGGCAAGACCATGGCTCTTCTTTATAGAATGGAATTGGAAAATATCGATGAGTAACTTTTATGAACTTGTGAATGGCTTGAATGAGAAAAGCAACGTTGAGGAATATTTCAATAGCTTTTTCACGAAGGTCAATTTCAAGAATTATGAGCTTGAAGGTGCCCAGAGCGATCAGAAGAAGGCCATAAAGGTGATGTTTGAATCGAAGAAGGGTCTGCTTGAAAGGAGCGAGGAGGCTTTTTCCTACAATCCTTTCTGCAAGGAAGCCTTCTTTGTATATATGATGCTTAGCGAGGATGCCTTTCTGGATATGCGTTTCAGAGCCTATTATGACCAGATAAACAGCTATGGCGAACTTTCGGAATACGACAAGGAATGTTTCATCGTCATCCTGGATTTCTATGTGGAGTTCATGCTGGATATCCATAACGTCTCTACAGCCATCAAGGTGCAGAAGATGATAATGCGCCTATGCGGAAGCAATGACCAGAAGATGATTTCGCGGATGGCTTTCATGTACTATACCGTTGAGGATGATGAGGAATTCTATAGATTATATCTGAACAATGAATTCGATCTGTATTGCTACATCCTGCTTATCGTGACGCTGCTTAAGCACGATGAGGAAAAGAAGGCTGAGGATGTCTTGCAGGATATGTTTGAGAAATATCCATATGCATCGTATATCGACCATCTGTGGGATCTTGACTATGACGATCCTGAACAGAAGGAATTCTATGAGGTCATCGAAGACTGCTTCGATGAGATAAGCAGTGTGCCTTGCTTCTTCTCCTGGTGCAATGAATTGAGAGAGAAGTATGTCAAATAGGAAGATTGCCGTCTATGGCATCATCATGGCATCGTATACGGCCCTATCATTGCTGGTGGGGACTTTTTCTTTTGGCTTGATGCAGATAAGGATAGCGGAGCTTCTGATGGTGCTCGCGCTTGAAGACGGGGAATACATCATGCCATTGTCCCTAGGATGCTTTCTTGCCAATATGATTGGGGTGCTGTGCGGCATGAACGCCATGGTCATCGATATTCTGGTAGGAACGATCGCAACCTACATATCGGGTGTGCTGGTCTATATGTTCCGCCATATCAGACTTTGCAATAAGCCAATATTGAGCCTACTAATGCCACCGATCGTAAACGGCTTGCTTGTGGGACTAGAACTGCATTTTGTGCTGGATATAGGCTTCATGATGGCTTTTGGCTATGTCTTTGCGGGAGAATTTGTGGCTGTGACCATCCTTGGATCGATTCTTGGGGACGGATTGTGCAGAGTCATAGAAAACTTCAAGAAGTGATACAATAATGATATGAATATCGATATTGAAAGAATAAGCGAAATCAAGGAAATGCTTCATGACATGAAAGAGGATGATGTCCTTTTTGTCGATGAGAACGGAAGCACCGGATATGCCATTTTGCCGATTGAAAGATATGATGAAGTGGAAGAGCTTCTGAATCTTCTCTCAGACAAGGGCTATGCCACTGATGTTAAGGTAGCAGGCATCGATTCTATCGATCTTACCTATGATGAATATGAGAGGATAAAGAATCAGATTATGGAGACTGTAGAGAAGACCTTATGTCCAAAACCGGAGAAGCTGAACTGATGAAGGGGCTATTCATAACATTCGAAGGTCCTGATGGATCAGGAAAGACGACCGTTGCGACAAGAATCACGGAGCTTCTTGAAGAGAGAGGCTTTGATGTCATACATACCAGAGAGCCTGGCGGAATAGAGATATCGGAAGATATCAGAAGCATCATTCTTGATCCCAAGAACACCATGATGGATGCCAAGACTGAGGCCTTGCTTTATGCGGCAAGCCGTCGTCAGCATCTTGTGGAGAAGGTGTATCCAGCGGTCGCTGCCGGCAAGATCGTCATCTGCGAACGTTTTGTGGATTCGTCTTTGGCCTACCAGGGTTTTGGAAGACAGCTTGGCTTTGATGAAGTCTTGAGCATCAACCTTTTTGCGATCGACAGCACCTTCCCAGATCTGACCATCTATCTTGATATCGATGAGGCAAAAGGTCTTGAGCGATTGAAGGATCGCGATTTCAAGGATCGTCTAGATCAGGAGTCGATCGAATTCCATCATCGCGTCAAGAATGGCTACAGCGAGGTGCTTAAGCGTTTCGCTGACCGCATCAGTATCGTCGATGCTGCAAATGATGTTGAGCAGGTTGTCGATGATTCATTGAAGCTGATCCTAGGAATTATTGATGATAATAGATGAATTAAGAGAGAACGAGCCGATTGCCTACCGTAGCTTAGGCAACGCCTTAAGGGAGAATAGAGTAGCGCATAGCTACTTATTTTCTGGTGAATACAATCCTTTGAAGATTGAGGCTGCCTATCTTTTGGCCCAATCGATAATCGAAGGAAAGAACGATTTTGCATGCGAGACCTGCGATACCTGCAGACGCATCAGAAACAACAGCTATTTTGACGTCATATATGTGGATGGCTACAGGGATCTGATCAAGAAGGATGATGTAGAAAGGATCATGGATGAGTTCTCCAGGACTTCACTTGAGGCATCAGGCAAGAAAGTATACATCTTGGCCAACATCAACAATTCCTCGACCAAAGTCCTCAATATGATCCTCAAGTTCATGGAAGAGCCTTCCAGCAGCAATACCTATGGAATCTTCATCAGCGACAGGAAGGATGACCTTCTGCCGACAGTGGTTTCGCGTTGTCAGGACATTCCTTTCCTGACCAGAGATTTCTCTTTCCTGATCGAAAGGTATGAGAAGAATGGCTTCGATTATCTTGATGCCTATCTGCTCAGTCATATGCTGCACCGTTTCGACAGCGGCTTCGATCTGAATGACCAGTGCTATCTGACGGCCAAAGAATATGCCTATCAGACAATCGAGTATCTTGATCGCAAGGAATATATACCTGTCCTTTTCTACAAGGACCTCTATGCAAGCTTCAAGGATAGGGATGAACTTAAAAGATGCTGCGACTTTTTCCTTAACATCATGATCAAGATGCTGGAGGATGCCATTGAAAAAAAGACAGTCAACGATAGCGACTATATGAAGCATCTGGAGCTTCTGAACAGGCATGATGTGGTCAAACTGCTGGAGATAATGGAGAATGCCAGCGACAAAACGCTCTTCAATGCGGAAAGGAAGATGCTGTTTGACTCCATTGCTTATGAGATAATATCATATATTAGATAGGTGAAATTATGAGTGAGAATACTAGATATTTATCAGTTAGATTTGAGACGACAAATAAGACATATACATTCTCTACTGAAGATACAAGCATCAAATGCAATGATGGTGTAGTTGTAGAGACCCAACGCGGCATGGAATATGGAAAGGTTGTAGCAGAGCCTTTCGACAAGCCAAACGTCGATATGGAGATCAAAGAGATCATCCGCAAGGCTACCGCAAATGACCTCAAGCAGTTCGAAAAGAATAAGGAAGATGCCAAGGCAGCCAAGAGCATCTGCCAGGAAGAATCAGACAATCTGAAGCTTGAAATGAACATCATTTCAGCTGAATATACCTTGGATAGAAGCAAGATAACCTTCATCTATCTGGCTGATGACCGTGTCGACTTCAGAGAGCTTCTGAAGGTGCTGGCTTCGATCTTCCATTGCCGCATCGATCTGCGTCAGGTCGGCACAAGAGACAAGGCCAAGATGGTTTCCGGCATCGGCGTATGTGGAAGGGAACTGTGCTGTGCCAAGTTCATCGGTGCCTTCGATCGCATATCGATCAATATGGCCAAGAATCAGCTGCTGGCGCTCAATGTCCAGAAGCTGTCAGGACAGTGCGGAAATCTGATGTGCTGTCTGAGATTCGAGGATGAGGCGTACAAGGATCTGCGCAAGGAACTGCCTAAGCTAAATGCCCAGGTCGAATATGAAGGCGAGAAGTTCCGCATAACTTCCATGAATGTGATCGCCAAGACCTGCAAGCTTGAAAACAGCGAACATGCCCTGTTCATCTCTCTGGAAGATCTGATTGAACATGGAAAATACAATAAGTCTCAGCCTAAACAGGAAAGCGAGAAAGAAGAAAGTGTTGTCGAAGAATAAGGCCACACTTTTTCTTGTGGCGACTCCTATCGGAAATCTGTCGGAGGCCTCGCCTCGAGTGATCGAGACGCTCAAGAATGTTGCGGTCATCGCTTGCGAAGATACCCGCAATTCCTTGAAGCTTCTGACCCATTTCGATATCCATACCAGGATGATTGCCTACCATAACTTCAACGAAGAAGAAAGCAGCAACGGCATCATCAAGCTTCTGAGCGAAGGAAACGATATAGCTCTCATCAGCGATGCTGGCTATCCTTTGATATCCGATCCAGGATATGAGCTGGTGAATAGAGTCATTGAAGAAGGATACAATATCGTGACCGTTTCAGGACCTAATGCCGCTCTCAATGCCTTGGTGGCATCTGGACTTGAGACTACCCATTATCTTTTCTATGGCTTTCTCAGTCCTAAGCTGTCGCAAGCCAGAAAAGAGCTTGAAGATCTCAAGGAATTTCCTTATACCATGATCTTCTATGAAGCCCCTCATCGCATCGAGAAGACCTTGGAGAATATGCATGAAGTATTTGGCGAACGTAAGGCGGTGCTGGCTAGGGAATTGACCAAGTTGCACGAAGAATATCATCGCGGAAACCTGAAAGAGCTGTGCAAACTCAAGGATCTCAAGGGTGAGATGGTTGTAGTGGTAGAAGGATACCATAAGCCTGACCTAGAGATCGATATGGATGAGCTGGTGAAGGAAGTGGGGGAAATGGCAGATGGCGGTCTCAAGACCAAGGAGGCCGTAAATGAGGTAGCCAAGAAATATGGCTTCTCCAAGAATGTCCTCTACAATGCCTATATCGCAAAGCAGCAATAGATGTCTCTATAGGAGACATTTCTATTTTTTATCCAAAACGCATAAAATAGTATTGATATGGAATTACTGGTAACACTAAGAAATAAGGAACTGCTGAACAGATTAAGCAATAGAGCCGATGGCGTTTTAGCTGGCTCGCTTTTTGCGATGAGCTATAATTACAGCTTTGAGCAGATGAAGGACATCTTCCGCTATTGTCTTGACCACAAGCTGAAGTTCTATGTGGTGATGGACAGCTTCATCAGCGAAGATGAGCTTGAACAGCTTGATGAGTATATGAAGATGTTGGCTGATTGGAATGTCGATGGAATATACTTCCATGATCTATCGATCATGGCTGTTGCACGCAGATACAATATGGTCGGTAAGCTGATATATGATGGCATGACGGTACTGTGCAATTCATTGGAGACGGCTTTCTATCTTTCCAAGGGCATCAATGCCTGTGTGATCTCTAGGGAGCTTACCTATGAGGAGGTCAAGGAGATCATCGCCAACAATCCCGGCAAGGTCGATATGCAGATATTCGGACATCAGCGCCTTTCCTATTCGAAACGCCGTTTCTTGAGCAACTACTTCAAGGAGATCGGCGTAAACTATCCATACAAGAACAAGGAGACTTTGACGCTGATCGAGGAACAGCGCTCATATAGGATGCCGATCATCGAAGATGACTATGGCACAAGAATATATTCCGATTATGTCTTTGAGACATATGACGAATTGCCATTCCTGAAGAAAGGGCTCAAAAGAGGCATCGTTGATACATTGTTCATGAACAATGCTACTGTTGTGAAGGTTCTGGATGATTGCCGAAGCATCGTTGAAGCAAACAAGGAAATGCTGAAGAAGGACCTGTATGCCGATTATCCTGAAAACTATGGTTCAGGATTCCTATATACCAAGACAAACATTACCAAAGATGAATAAGATTGAACTTCTGGCGCCCGCAAAAGATCTGGCCAAGGCCAAGATTGCAATCATGTATGGAGCTGATGCCGTCTATGTCGGCGGCAAGTCTTTTTCGTTGCGTTCGCGTGCATCGAATTTTGGGCTTGAGGAGCTTGAAGAGCTTTCGTCATTCGCCAAGGGATATGGGGCAAAGGTCTATGTGACCGTCAACATCGTCTTCCATGACGACGACTTCAGTGGCATCAAAGAGTATCTTGAAAGCTTAGACAGAATCGGAATAGATGCGATGATCATCTCCAATCTGTCATTGATCCCTTTGGCCAGAAAATATGCGCCGCATCTTGAATGCCATATCTCTACCCAGCTTTCCTCAAACAATTCAATGGCTATCGATACCTTGACGTCGTTTGGGGCAGATCGGGTCGTCATGGCCAGGGAATGCAGCATGGATCAGATCGAAAGCATCGCCTCAAAGACAGATACTCCTATTGAGGTGTTCATCCATGGCGGCATGTGCTCCAACTTCTCAGGACGCTGCGTGCTTTCGAATCGCATGACTTTAAGAGATGCGAATAGAGGAGGCTGTGCCCATTCTTGCCGCTGGAAGTATCATCTCTATGATGTCGACAACAAGGTATCTTTGGATGATTGCCTGCTTTCGATGTCATCGAAGGATCTAAGGGCTACGGCCTATATCGAAAGGATGATCAAGTGCGGCGTCGCTTCGCTCAAGATTGAGGGGCGCATGAAATCAGAATACTACATCGCTCAGGTGGTAAGGACCTACCGCAAGATGATCGATGAGATATATGAGAATGGAACTCTGCCTGAAGGAAGGCTCGAATATTACGACAGCGAACTGACCAAGGCCGAGAATAGGCCAAGCGATGATGGCTTCCTTTCGGGCGAGTGCGACAACACCAAGCACCTTTATGGCGTCAATGGCGCCGGCGTTACCCATGACTATGTGGCTTATGTCCATGACTATGACGAAATGAAGGGCTATGCTCTGATTGAGGTCAAGAACATCTTCAAGAAGGGCGATGTGCTTGAGATCTTCGGTCCAGACATCGACAACGTCCAGTTTGCGGCCGGCATAATGTTCAATGAGAAATGGGACCTTGTCGAGCTTGCCAACAAGCCTACCGAAATGATCTATCTGCGTCTTCCTATCAAGGCTCATCGTCACGATATGATAAGGAAGGTCAATGGCAGATGATTATCGAAGGAGCAATAGCGGTAAAGGCTGCCATTCAATGCAAGAAGCGCACAATCGAAGCGCTTTATATCAATAAAGAGAAAAGAACGAAGGATTTCAACTATATCAGAAAGATCGCCAATGCAAATGGCATCGTTTTGAATGAAATGGATAAGGAAGAGCTGCAGAGCCTTTTGAGCGGAAAGAGTGCCGGGGGCATCTGTGCCAAGGTCTTGGAAAGAAAGGATGATGTCTTTGCTGATGGAGATATCTTCTATCTTGATGGCATCGAAGATCCTTTCAATCTTGGCTATGCGATGCGCACATTGTATGCCTTTGGCATAGAAAATGTATTGCTTTCGGATCGGGACTATTCCTCAATGGAAGCCCAGCTTCTCAAGTCATCGGCTGGTGCCTATGATATGCTTAATGTCAGGGTCGCCAAAGATGCCTTGGAAGAGATGAAGAAAATCAAGGAAAAGGGCTATTGCCTATATGGGCTTTATAGAGGCGATGGCTCCCATGACATCTTTGATGTCACCTTCAAGGACAGGACACTGTTCATGCTGGGAGGAGAGAAAAGAGGAATCAGTTCCGAACTGCTTGCCTTATGCGATGAGCATCTTTACATCAGCTATGGTTCAGATTTCCGCAATTCGCTCAATGCCTGCGCTGCCCTTGATGTCTGCGCTACCTTGCTGCATCGCCAGAGAAGAAAATGATCATCAGTTCGCTTGACAACAAGAAGGTCAAGGAGCTCACAAAGCTCCACCAGAAGAAATACCGCAAGGACCAGTATCTTCTTACGGAAGATAGTCTTTTGCGTTATGCATTTGAACGTGGCTATCTTGATCTATTGATCTATGCTGGAGAAATGCCTTTTGCTTTCGACAATGTTCTCGAGGTTTCAAGAGATGTTCTATGCAAGATCGCCAAGCGTGATGATGTCGATTATATTGGGGTTGCTCATGTAATCAAGGAAAGCGATAGCCATGGAGATAGAATAGTCATTCTTGATCATCTGCAGGATCCTCTGAACATCGGACGCATCATGGAATGCTGCTGCCTGTTTGGCTTTGATTCCATGATTCTTAGCCCTGATTGTGCCGATATCTATAATGAGAAATGCCTTGCCAATTCAAAGGGTGGCATATATAGCCTAAATATTTCAGTCAAGGATCTTGAACAGGAGATACCTGCTTTGCAGGAAAAGGGCTACAAAGTCTATGCGACAGGCCTTAGGGATAACACCAAAGAGCTTCATGAGGTTGCAGCACATGAAAAGATGGCCATTGTTTTGGGCAATGAAGGAAGCGGCGTTACGGCCAATGTCATGAATATGGCCGATGAGATAATAAAAATCGATATGCGCAATATCGATTCCTTGAATGTAGGCATGGCAGCTGCCATCATAATGTATCAGTTCAGAATCTGACGGTGAATTCCTTTTCGTCTTCGATCAGTTCTTTTTCTTTGATGGCATAATCATAGATCTGTATGAACCCATCATTTACAAGCGATCCCTTGAGGAAAGCATCCACCTGTTCGCCTTGAACCTCAACCTCGACATTTCCGTTGTAGAGATTGCGGACATAGCCGGTAAGGCCAAGACTGCGGGCCAGGTTCATCATGGTCCAGCGGAATCCGACGCCCTGGACGATTCCTTCGTAGACAATATAATAACGCTTCATATATTCATTTTAGTATAATAAAGAAAACGGAGAGAATAAATATGAAAGTATTGAGTTTCGGTTCATTGAACTATGATCATGTATATGAGATGGAGCACTTCGTGGAGCCAAAGGAGACAGCTTCTTCTTTAGACTACCATCGTGGATTCGGCGGCAAAGGCCTTAATCAGAGCATTGCCTTGGCCAAGGCTGGAACCGAGGTATATCATGCAGGACGTGTAGGTTCTGATGGCCAGGATTTCATTGACTATCTGAACAAGTGGGGCGTAAGGACCGACTATCTTATGAAGGACGATTCCATCGCTACCGGACATGCGATCATTGAAGTATGCAAGGGACAGAACTGCATCATTCTGCATGGCGGAGCCAATCAGGCTATCGATGAGAAGCAGATCGATGATGTGCTCACTCATTTCGACAAGGGCGATATCCTGCTGATCCAGAACGAGATAAGCAGCCTATCGTATCTCATAAGCAAAGCCCATGAGAAGGGACTGAAGATCGCCTTCAATACCGCGCCAATGAACGACAAGGTATTCAGCTATCCGCTGGAGCTCGTGGACATCTTCATCGTCAACGAGATCGAAGGACGCGGTTTGGCCAAGATCGAAAGCACTGCCATCGAAGATATTATTGAGGGTCTCAAGAAGGCTTTGCCCGACAAGCAGATTGTCTTGACGGTCGGAGAAGAGGGATCATACTACATCGCTAATGGCGAAGTGATCCATCAGGATGCCTACAAGATTGAACCTGTCGATACGACAGCTGCTGGCGATACTTTCACAGGCTATTTCCTGGCATCGATTCTGCAGGAAAAGCCAATAGAGGAAGCGCTCAATCTTGCTTCCAAGGCTTCCAGCATTACCTGCTGCGGCAAGGGAGCTGCCCAGTCCATTCCAGAAATCAAAGATCTAATATAAAAACGTCGCTTATGCGACGTTTCATCATCCTATAGCTTAACAAACTGAGCAACATCCAATACGAAGACTGTTGCACCGCCGATTTCGACTTCCATCGGATATGAGGCCAATGAGCCGATATCCATAGAGATGGTAGAAGGAACGGCTTCTTTTCTTCTCTTTGATTCGTTGCCGATGATTTCGATGGCGCGCTCCACTTCTTTATCTTCACAGCCGATAATCAGGGTTGTATTGCCTGCAGAAAGGAAACCACCAGTTGTAGCCAGACGAGTAACATGATACTGCTCATTGTTTAGGGCAGCGATGCATGGCTTTGTGTCGTCGTTGGATATGATCGCAAGTATAAGTTTCATTTTCTTTCTCCTTGTCTCTATTATACGTTATTGTACCGGAAAGGTTCACAATCTTTGAAAGTCAAGTGTGATATAATTTCATAAGTATGATAGAGTTCAAGAATGTATCAAAAACATATAAGAATGGCACACATGCCCTCTATGACATCAATCTTGAGGTCAAGGATGGTGAGTTTGTATATATCATCGGTCCTACTGGTGCCGGTAAGTCGACACTGATCAAACTTCTGGATGGCGAAGAGATTCCGACCAGCGGCAGCATCATCGTATCGGGAACCAATGTCGGCAAGCTGAAGAAGTCGAAGGTCTATCTCTATCGCCGCAAGATCGGCGTTGTCTTTCAGGACTATCGTCTCTTGCCGGAGAAGACCGTTTTTGAGAACGTGGCCTATGCCTTGGAGATTCTCGACATGCCTAACGACAAGCTGCGCAAGCGCGTCAGGGAAGTATTGAAGCTTGTGGATCTCGCCGATAAGTCCAATGCCTATCCAAGAGAGCTGTCAGGCGGTCAGGCCCAAAGAGTGGCAATTGCCAGAGCGATCTCCAAGAAACCGCAGATACTGATTGCCGATGAGCCTACCGGCAACCTTGACCCAGTCAAGACCAATGAGATCATCTCCTTATTGGAGAGAATAAATAGAGAAGAGAATACGACCATCCTGGTCGTTACCCATGACAATATCATGGTCAAGCGTCATCCAAAGAGGACCATCACGATCGAGTCTGGACATCTCAGCAACGACTTTACGCCTGCAAGAATCGAAGACCGCATTCTGTCCCAGAATCTGATGCCTGACAAGAAGCTGGTCGAGGTCGACAGCAATGTCGAGCTTCTATCTAGAGAAGCCAAAGAAAAGGAGGAAAGCAGATAATGTTCCGCCGTTTCTTCAAGCATATAAAAGAAGGCTTTATCGGTGTCAGAAGGCACTTCGGCATGGCTGTATCGAGCGCTTCAGCCGTGACCATCACCTTGGTGCTGGTCGGCGTTTTTGCGATTTTTGCGCTTAACCTTGCCTTTCTGAGCAGGGAGATCGAAGAATCGATATCGTTGGTTGCGATGATCGACTACAGTGTTACCGATCAAGGCCAGATCAAGTCGATGCAGTCGACGATCGAACAGTATGACAATGTCGATCATGTCGTGTTCCGCACCAAAGATGAGGAATTCGACTTCTATAATGAAGCTTACCCAGAGATGATAGAGTTCTCTGAACTGTATCGTGAAAACAATCCTTTCCATGATGTCTTCCTCATATACATGAAGGATGGCTCAAACCTTTCCTATCTCAAGGAAAGCGTCGGCAAGATCAATGGCATCGTTTCTGTCGAGGATGGCGGAAGCAATACCTATACTCTGATAAATGTTCTGCACACAGCCCGCCTTGCCGGAGTGATTCTGGTTCTTTCTTTGGTGGTCCTTGCGGTATATCTTATCTACAACACCATCAAGATAACCATTGCGACCCGTAAGGATGAAATCTGGATCATGCGCAATGTCGGTGCCAAGAACGGCTATATCCGTGCACCTTTTCTGGTGGAAGGCATCATCATCGGCATCTTCGGCTCCATCGTTCCGATTGCTTTGGTTACCTATGGCTATTATCGTCTATATGAGATGACAGGCGGCAATCTAGCGGGCGTCATGAATCTCATACCTTTCTATCCTTTCTCTATTTATCTGGGAATTTCCCTGCTGGCTGTCGGCGTCATTGTCGGCTTTGTGGGTTCATATATCAGCGTATGCAAGTACTTGAGGTTGACGCGCTGATGTTGAAGAAACTTGTCTGTATGATGCTTGTCTTGTCTATGGTCTTGCTTGGATTCTGCAAGACAAGTTTTATTTATGCTGAAGATGACGACGATGTCTGCAACAGCGATTCGGAAAGCTACGACAAGAATGCCTGCAAGGATCTCTATAAGCAGACTGGCGCCAAGATAAAGGAAATCGCCAGCCAAATAAAGGATGCGGAGGCTGATCAGGAAAAGGCAGCTGCCTTGGCTCAGGAATATGCCATAAAGGCTGAGGCCATGGAAGTCGAGATATCGGCTCTGCGTGAACAGATTGAACAGCTGCAGCAGCGCATCAGCGAACTGGAGCAGCAGATAGCCACAAACGAAGAGAAGGTCGAGGCTTTGAATGCCAGAGTACTTAAGAGAATGGAGAATGCCCAGAAGACCATGCATTTCAACGGGTATCTCGATTTCATTCTGGGATCAAAGTCATTCTCTGATCTTTTGAGCAGAATATATGGAGTAGAGGCTGTCGTATCCAAAGATGAAAGCGACAGGAAGGAGCTTCTGGAGATCCTTACCCAGCTGAAGAAGGATAAGGAAGAGCTTGATGCTTCCAAGAAACTGCTTGATGAGAATTATGATGAACTGGTATCCAAGCAGGGCGAACTCTTGGTTATGCAGGAATTCTATGAAGAGGAAATAAGAAAGATTCAGGAACAGATCGATGAGTTGAATATGGAAAGAGATTTCTATGAGGAAACCTTCAACGATCTGGCTGATAGTCTGAAGACAGCAGGCATCATTCCGAATGATGGCTTTGTGCCAGCCGTTCACAATTCGTGGATTTCGGCTACGGTATGGAACTACGACAATGACTTCCTGTCTGGCGCATGGCATCTTGGCGTAGACTATGCCGCAAGTCGTGGCACAGCCATCCACGCTCCAGCAGGCGGAGTGGTCATCAGAGCCGATGCCGGATGCGGAGATCCAGGATATCTGGGCAATCATTGCGGCGAATGGCTTGCGGGAGGCGGCAATCAGGTATACATGATGTGTGAAGTAGAAGGAAGCGTCTATGGCTTCATCTTCTTCCATATGCATGATGTCTATGTCGAATATGGCGATATCGTTCTTGCTGATGAGACCATCGGAACGGTCGGCTCATCCGGATCGTCGACTGGTCCGCATTGCCACGTGGAGATGTACTACCTCGGAAAAGGCGAACTGTTCGATTATCTGACGATGGGATGGAATGCGACCTTCTCATGCGGACGAGGCGAAATCGGCTTCAGCAACCGCTGTGAGATCGGCAACTCTGCACCATGCATTCTCAATCCTGAACTATATCTAGGGTGAATGATATGATAGATGACAAGAAAGTGATAATACCTTTAAAGAAACAGCCATTGGAGTCGGAAAGAAGAGAGATAAACCAAAGGCGCAACATGATCATCAGTCTGGTTGCGATCAGCATCTTTTGTCTTGTGGCAGGACTGATATTGGGCAACTCCATTACCAGTGCCATATATCATAAGCAAGATAGTCTTGTCTCTTCGAATGATGGCGTAATGGATGAGATCGAATACATAATGGAAAACTATTGGCTCTATGGCGATGATTACGATGATCTGAAGAAAGAGCTTGAAGATAGAGCCTACTATGGCATGACGACATTCTCTGAAGATCCATATACGACTTATATGTCGGTTGATGAGATAAACGAATTCTCTACCAGCATCAATATGGACTATGTCGGCATCGGCGTGCAGTTTTCGCTGCTTGAAGACATCGCCACCATCAACAAGGTCTTCAAGAATTCGCCAGCGGAAAAGGCAGGTCTGCAGGTCGGAGACATCATCAAGAAGGTCGATGGCGTTTCGATCGAAGGATGCGATACGACGCAGATCAAAGAGAAGGTAGTCGGCGAGGATGGCACAGCCGTCATCATATCGGTGCTCAGGGAAGGAAAGATGCTGGATGTAAGCGTCATCCGTGGGGCCGTCGATTCATCCGTATATGCTTACATCAGCAATGGCATACCGGTGCTTGAACTCATGAGCTTTGGCGAGGCGACAGGCAAGGAATGCGTTGAATACCTCAATGATTTTGTGGCCTATGATCGTCTGATCATCGATCTGCGCGACAATAGTGGCGGATATCAGTCTTCAGTCGAGGAGATTGCGGGACTGTTCATCGGCAACAACGAAATCTACATGAAGCAGAAGGATGTCTACGGCAACACCAGAAACGACTATACGAAGTGCACAAGAACCTATGACAACTTCAAGAAGATTGTCATTCTGATAAATTCCAATACGGCATCAGCCGCTGAAGTCATGGCCATATGTCTGAAGGAATCGCTTGATGATGTGACATTAGTCGGAACGACGACCTTCGGCAAGGGTGTCGTACAGTCAAATCGCATATTGAGCAACGGTGGCGATCTGAAGTTCACTTCTTCGATGTGGTATTCGCCAAATGGCGTTTCGATCCACAAGGAAGGCGTAAAGCCTGATATCGAAGTGAAGCTTCCTGATGTCATGTATGAATATGTACCGAATATGGAAGATGAGCAGATCTATGATGTGGATGAGGTTTCGGGTTGCATCCGTTTCATTGAGCTTGCTATGGAATATCTCGACTATGATGTCGAAAGGACCGATGGCTATTTTGACGAAAGCCTGAGCGATGCCTTGAGGCAATTCAAGATGGAGAAGGGCCTTGGCGACGATGGACTGCTGGACAACGCAACCTATGAAGCAGTCATCTCAGCCTTGACCTACGAGTCATCAAAGAACCAGAACAAGGATACCCAGATCTGCAAAGCCATAGAGCTTTTGAAGGAGTAGACATGGAAATAACGATAAACCGTCACAGCAGCATCAGAATCCAAAGCGACAAGATCATCTATTTTGACCCTTATCTGATTGAAGAGGCCAGCAATGATGCTGATATCATCTTCATCACTCATGACCATATGGACCATTTCTCGATTGAGGATATCGCTAAAGTCGAGAAGGAAGATACGGTATTTGTGATTCCTGACAGCATGTACAATCTGCTTGGAGGAGAGAATGTCATAACCATCAAGCCTTATGAGAAGCTTGAGGTGGAGGGATATGAGACGTTGGCCATCCCTTCCTACAACCGCGAAAAGAAGTTCCATACCAAGGACAAGGGATATCTAGGATATGTTGTGACAATCGAGGGCCAAAGAGTCTACGTGGCAGGCGATTGCGACATGAATGAAGACAATCTGAAGGTCAATTGTGACATCGCATTGGTTCCAATCGGTGGCCATTATACGATGGATCACATCGAGGCCGCCGAATACATCAACAGAATCAAGCCAAAGATTGCCATTCCTGAACATTATGGCGACATAGTGGGTGCAGGCGATCTGGGAGAAGAATTCAAGAAACTTGTATCAGAAGAGATAAGAGTTGAAATTAAGCTATAGTATAATAAGCATATAGACGTACAAGAGAGGCAAGAATATGGAAGATACAAAAGCACTAAGCTATTTTGCAAGCCCTAGATTCATAGGCAGCATGATCGTTATCGTCATAACAGGAGTACTCCTGTTTGTCATCAAGAAGTACCTGATCAAGAAAGTTGCCTATACAGGCAAGGACGAGCAGCACCGCAATACCTTGATCGGCGTTGTGTTCAATCTGCTGCAGTATGCGATTGTCGTTCTGTGCGTCGTGATCATCATGAAGATCAACGGTGCCAACGTGACAAGCATTCTTACCGGTCTTGGCATCGTCGCCACAATTGTCGGCTTAGCTTTGCAGGATACATTGAAGGATGTCATATCCGGCGTCACCATCTACAACAGCAACTTCTATAAGGTTGGCGATATCGTCAGATATAATGGTGAACTCTGTGACGTCAAGTATTTTTCGGCCAGAGTCAGCAAGTTCCAGTCCATCAAGACCAACTCGACATATACCGTATGCAACAGCACGATAAATGCCATCGAGAAGGTCAAGGACAAAGGAAACATGATCTATCGCTTCGATTTCGACATAGACCGCAAGAAGATCGACAAGGCCATGAACAGCATTGTCGAGCGTATGAATGAGATGTCTTTCGTCAAGAAGATCGAATATGATGGCATTGCCGAAATGGATGACAAGGGCGTAGGCTATGAAATAAAGTTTTTATCTCCAGCCCATAAGAGAGAGATCCTCTATGACAATCTGGCTGAGATAGCATATGAAGAATTCAAGAAGGCCGGCATCAGACCGCTGGTGCAGACATTATTCAGATAGGAGGCATCATATGGAAATCATCAAGACAAACGATAATGGGGTATTGACTGTAGCCTTGGAAGGAAGGCTTGACACCACAACAGCACCACAGCTTGAAGCTGAGCTGAAGAGTTCGCTCAACGATGTGAAGGAACTGCTGTTTGATTTCTCAAAACTGGAATACATCTCTTCAGCAGGACTGCGTGTTCTTCTGGCTGCCCAGAAGAGAATGAATGAAATGGGAACCATGAGCGTCAAGGGCGTTTCCCCTGACATTATGGAAGTATTCGAGATCACGGGCTTCACAGACATTCTGACAATCGTTGAATAGCTATGGAAGAAAGCGTATTTAGAAATAAGAGTGTAGAAAGAATCTCGTCTCCTGAAGCGCTTGACAAGTATCTTAAGGTAACAACTCCATCAGTATGGCTGATTCTTATCGGCATCATTGTGGTGCTTGCGGGAATTATCGTCTGGGGCAACGTTGGCCATCTTGAGACCAAGGTTCCTGCCGCCTGCATAGTCGAAAAGAGCCATCTTACATGCCTTTTTGATGAAAATGATGCTGATGCGATCAGCGAGGGCATGAAGATGAGAATCGCAGATAATGAGTATGAGATCGCAGATGTCTCAAGCGAGGTCTTTTTGCTTGATGCCTATGGAAACGATCTGCTTAAGCATATCCTTGGCGACAAGGATAATGTTTTTGTCTATGCGGCGAAAGGAATGGCAGATCTGAAAGATGGAACCTACAAGGGAGAGATCATAACAGAAACGATTTCGCCGATAAAGTTTGTACTGAACTAATATGAAAATCAAGAAACCATTGCAGAAGAAGGTAGCTAAGGTGCCGGTAATCATGCAGCTTGAGGCATTGGAGTGTGGAGCTGCTTCTTTGGCGATGGTTTTGGCCTATTATGACAAATGGATTCCTTTGGAACAGGTAAGGAGCGACTGCGGCGTCTCAAGAGACGGCTCAAACGCCCTCAATGTCATCAAGGCCGGAAGATACTACGGATTGGAAAGTCAGGGCTTTCGCTTTGAGCCTGATGCGCTCAAGGAGGACGGCTATTTTCCTTGCATAATACATTGGAACTTCAACCATTTTGTGGTGCTGAATGGGTTCAGGGGCAACTATGCCTACCTCAACGATCCCGCAAGAGGTGAGGTCAGAGTCACGATGGAGGAATTCGACAAGGCCTTCACCGGCATCACGATGATGTTCAAGCCATCAGAAGATTTTATGCCTACCGGCAAGCCAAAGTCGATAATGGCCTTTGTGAAGGAAAGGCTGAAGGGCGCAAGAGTCGCCATCATCTTTGCGATACTTACCTCAATCATTTCTTCAATGATGGGCATCATCTCTCCTGGCTTCACAAGAGTCTTTCTGGATCGTCTTTTGACCAAGCAGAATCCTGAATGGCTGATTCCTTTCATCATCTTCTTCAGCGTCATTTCATTGATCCAGATCGTTATCTCTTGGATTCAGCTGATCTACAGCAACCGCATCAACGGCAAGCTTGCCGTTGTCGGTTCCACAAGCTTCATGTGGAAGATTCTGCATCTTCCGATGGAGTTCTTCTCACAGCGTATGGCTGGAGATGTTCTGGGACGTCAGGGCTCAAATGCCAGCATCGCCAATAGCCTGGTCAATACCTTTGCGCCTTTGATACTGAACTCGTTCATGATGCTGTTCTATTTCGCCGTCATGATCAGATATAACGTCATGCTTACGGCTGTCGGACTGGCTTCGATTG
The DNA here is from genome assembly GCA_937919165.1 of uncultured Bacillota bacterium. GTDB lineage: Bacteria > Bacillota_I > Bacilli_A > Erysipelotrichales > Erysipelotrichaceae > Colivicinus. Next base: position 33,119 of record CALFPO010000014.1, read on the forward strand.
CGATCAATTTCTTGGTGTCACAATACATGTCAAAGAAAAGAATCAATATCTCAAGAGCCATGTCCCGTGATGCCGGCAAGCTTTCCGGTACCACCGTATCGGGCATCGAGATGATTGAAACCATCAAGGCCGCCGGAGCTGAAGATGGCTTCTTTGAGCGTTGGGCTGGTTTCCAGGCCAGCGTCAACAATGAGATGTCCAAAACCAAGAACATCAACAACTATTTCGGCATCATTCCTACTGTCGTATCGACGATCGCCGATCTGACCATCAGCGGAATCGGCATCTATCTGACAATGAAGGGCGAATTCACGATCGGCATGATTACGGCTTTTCAGGGCTATCTTCTTTCTTTCACATCACCTGTATCATCCTTGCTGTCGGCAGGACTGACAATTCAGGAGATGCGTACAGAGATGGAAAGGATCGAGGATGTCATGAAGTATCCTGATGATCCTTCAATCTGCTACCACGACTATAGGCAAGACATAAACTATGACAAGCTCTCCGGAGCTATTGAGATAAAGAATGTGACTTTTGGCTATGCCAAACTTGACGAACCTCTCATCAAGGATTTCTCTTTGTCGGTGAAGCCAGGCCAAAGGATTGCCCTGGTGGGCGGATCAGGCTGCGGCAAGTCGACAATCGCCAAGCTCATTTCAGGAATCAATATTCCATGGGAAGGCGAAATAACTTTTGACGGCAAGAAGATAAACGAGATCGACCATGACATCTTTACCGGATCATTGGCGGTTGTGGACCAGGATATCATCATCTTCGAGGATACCATCAAGAACAATATCAAGATGTGGGATGATTCCATCGAAGATTTCGAGGTCATTCTTGCAGCAAAGGATGCCCAGATCCATGACGACATCATCGCCAGGGAAGATGGCTATGAACATGTCCTGTCGGAAGGCGGCAAGGACTTTTCGGGCGGCCAGAGACAGCGTCTGGAGATTGCCAGGGTTCTGGCTCAGGATCCTACCATCTGCATACTTGATGAGGCCACCAGCGCTTTGGATGCCAAGACCGAATATGATGTCGTAGAAGCCATCAAGGCACGCGGCATCACCTGCATTGTCGTAGCCCATCGTCTTTCGACGATCAGAGACTGCGATCAGATCATCGTTCTTGATCATGGAAAAGTTGTCGAAAAAGGAACGCATGATGAACTGATGGAATTAGGCGGCTATTATGCCGAACTTATCACAAACGATTAGGAGCTCATATGGGTTGGTTTGATGAACAGATACGTCAGCGCAAATTGAACGATCAGAAGGTCTATGAAGACTCATTTTCAGAGATCGCCAATGCCATCATGGGCAAGAAGATCAATTATGACTTTGACATGTCCATAAGCGCCAAGAATGCCATTGAGCAGATTCTCAAGTACTATGGCTTCGCTTCCAAGGGTCTGCCTAGAGATATCAAGGACTTCAATGCTCAGCTTGAGTATCTATGTCGTCCACATGGACTGATGTATCGAAGCGTCACGCTTACTCCAGGCTGGCATAAGGATGCGATTGGCGCCTTCTTGGGCTTCTATAAGGAAAACAATGAACCGGTAGCATTCATTCCAGGCATTGTTTCCGGATATGTATTCATAAAGGATGGAGAGACAATTGCGCTAAGCATGAAGAATGAGAAACTCTTCAAGGAAGAGGCATATTGTTTCTACAAGCCATTCCCATTGCGCAAGATCACAGCTATCGATCTGGCCAAGTATGGCTTCTCTTGCATGAACGCCAACGATTTTGGCTTCACGTTGCTGATAATGGGCATCACGACCATTGTGGGCCTGATGACGCCTAGAATCTCCCATTTCTTGACCAGCACGGTAATAGAAGAAAAGTCGTTATCGCTGCTTCTGTCGACGCTGTTCTTCTCGTTCTCGCTGTTTCTGGGCAATCTGATCTTCGGCATCTTCAAGTCGATGATCAATGACCGCATGAACACCCGCATTTCGGTCAATGTGGCTGCCGCTTCCATGATGAGGGTCATATCGCTTCCGGCAAGCTTCTTCAGGAAATTCGCTTCAGGCGATCTCAATACACGTGTATCATATCTGACTTCGCTTACCCAGACTATCGTCAATACGATAATGTCTACGGGACTGACGAGTCTGTTCTCTTTGGCTTATATATCTTCGATCTTCAAATATGCGCCTAGTCTTGTGGTACCATCGCTGGTCATCACTTTCCTGACGATTGCGTTATCGATCGTATCTTCAGCGATCTATATGAAGCGCTCCAAGCTGCGTATGGAACTGATGTCTAAAGAATCAGGCATGTCCTATGCGATGATAACTGGAATTCAGAAAATCAAGCTTGCGGGCGCCGAAAAGCGGGCTTTCGCTCGTTGGGCAAATCTCTATGCGAAAGAAAGCGAACAGGCTTACCGTCCCGAATATGTGGGCTTTGTCAGTACGATCATTTCGGCCATCGGAACTATCGTCATGTACTATATCGCTGCCAAGACCAATATATCGGTAGCTGACTATTATGCCTTCAATAGTGCCTATGGCATGGTTTCTGGTGCCTTCACATCAGCAGTAAGCCTTGTCATGACCTTTGCCAACATCAAACCAACCCTAGAGATGGCCAAGCCAATCATGGATGAGGCACCGGAGATTGTCGAAGGCAAGGAAGTGCTGACCAGAATATTCGGTGGCATTGAGCTCAATGATGTGACCTTCCGCTATGATGACAATGGGCCAAACATCATCGACGGAATGTCGTTGAAGATAAAGCCAGGACAGTATGTGGCGATTGTCGGCAAGACCGGCTGCGGCAAGTCTACCTTGATAAGACTGCTTCTGGGCTTTGAGAAGCCACAGAAGGGCGCCATCTACTATGATGGCAAGGACATAAAGGATGTCGACCTGAAGTCGCTTCGAAAGAAGATCGGCTGCGTTACCCAGGATGGTAAACTCTTCATGGGCGATATCTTCTCCAATATCACGATTTCAGCTCCATGGCTAAGCCTGGATGAGGCTTGGGAAGCTGCCGATATAGCTGGTATCGGCGATGATATCAGAAGGATGCCGATGGGCATGAATACGCTTATTTCTGAAGGTTCAGGTGGCATATCAGGCGGCCAGAGACAGCGTCTGATGATCGCTAGGGCGATAGCTCCTAAACCGCGCATACTTATATTCGATGAGGCGACCAGCGCTTTGGATAATGTCACTCAGAAGAAGGTCACCGAATCATTGGACAAGCTAAAGTGCACAAGAATCGTCATCGCACATCGCTTGTCGACCATCAAGCATTATGATCGCATCCTTTTCCTGGAAGAAGGAAAGATTGTCGAAGATGGAACATATGAAGAACTGATTGCGCTGAACGGACGTTTTGCGCAGATGGTAGAAAGGCAGAGATTGGATAAGTAATGGTACAGAAAGTCAAAAAGAATATCCTTAAGCAGATCGATGAAGAGTTTCTGCATACGACCGATGTCCTCTGGAACAACGAGATAAGAGGCAATCTTCTGACCGCAAGCGTGATGCTGCTGTCGGCAGGCATACTTGTGCTTGCTATGCTTTTGGCAAGCATCGGGGTCTTTGAGATAGACAATAGCCTGATGATGGGCGTTCTCCTTCCTTCGCTTCTGGAGCTTGTCGTTCCTTCGGCCATCTGTATAATTCTCAAGGGCGAGAAGAAGTGGCTCAAATCGGTGCTGACGATCGAGTTTGCGATTGTCTGCTGCCGTGTCGAGTCGGTATTGACCCATAATGTGGCCATCTTCATGTCGATGCCGGTCATCATTTCGGTCGTCTACTATTCAAGGCCAGTGACAGCCTTCACAGCTTTCATTGTCACATTATTTTCTGGCATTGCCGACTATATGGCCGTTGTATATCATATGGGCGTCATAAACCTCAATGTGCTGCATCTTCCTGTCGGCAGCATATTGAGCTTTACGGACACCACTTCATTAAGAGAAGTGATAATGAATCAGGCCAATATCGACTACATGGAGCTATGGAACAGTACCTTGGCTAATGTATATCTTCCTAAACTGATCCAGTTTTCGGGCATATCTATCGTTTGCACCGAGATAGCCAAGCGCGGCCGCAAGATGATCTTCGACCAGCAGGCTGAATCGATCAAGTCGGAAAGGATCGCATCGGAGCTGCATCTGGCTTCCGACATTCAGACCAACATGTTGCCGAATATCTTCCCGCCTTTCCCTGAAAGGACCGATTTCGACATCTATGCGTCTGCCGCTCCAGCCAAGGAAGTCGGTGGCGACTTCTATGACATGTTCTTTGTCGATGACAAGCATCTGGCGATCGTTATCGCGGATGTATCAGGCAAGGGCATACCGGCAGCGATGTTCATGGTGATCGCCAAAACGCTCATCAAGGACCATTCGCAATTGGGCCTAGAGCCTTGCGAGGTCTTCAATAGAGTAAACAATCTGCTGTGTGAAGGAAACGATGCTGGACTGTTTGTGACAGCATGGATGGGCATCATCAATCTGGAAAGTGGCGACATGACCTATGTCAATGCTGGGCACAATCCGCCAGTAATGATGCATGATGGCAAGGTCGCATATCTTGAATGCAAGCCTGGATTTGTCTTGGCTGGACTTGAGGACATGAAATACAGGCAATACGATGAGCATCTCGACAAGGGTGACAAGCTATTCCTGTATACTGATGGCGCTACTGAAGCTACCGATGCCAATAATGAGCTTTATGGCGAGAAACGCTTGCTGGAATGTCTGACCAGACTTAAGGACAAGACAGTCGAAGAAATGCTTAGAGGAGTCCGATCTGATATCGATGCCTTCGTCAAAGGGGCTGAACAATCCGACGATTTGACGCTATTGGCATTTGACTATTCTGATAAAGGAGTTGATAGTAAATATATGGAAAAGAAATTTGAGGCTGATGACAAGGAACTGCATAATGTCCTGGAATTCATTGAAGGAGAGCTTGAAAAGCACGACTGCAGCATGAAGGCATCTATGGCCTTGACACTGGCTGTCGAAGAGATCTTCGTGAACATTGCCCATTATGCCTATGAAGGCAATAAGGGCAGCGCAACAGTCGGAATCAGGTTTGAAGGCGATGATGTCGAGATCGTTCTTACAGATCGCGGCATTCCATACAATCCTCTGGAAAGAGATGATCCAGATATCAATGCCAATATCGAAGAACGTGACATTGGCGGACTTGGCATCTATATGACAAAGAAATCTGTCGATGAATGCCATTATGAACGACAGGGCAACAGCAATATATTTACGATGAGGAAGAAGATAAGATGAGCAGAATAGATGATGCGATAAGATTTGCCGCCGATAAGCACAAAGGGGCTGTCAGAAAAGGCAATGGTCAGCCATATATCTTCCATCCGCTTGAGGTCTTGAGCCTTGTGTCGATGATGACCAAGGATGAGGATGTGCTGTGTGCAGCCATCCTGCATGATACGGTTGAAGATACCGATACCAAGATTGATGATATCGTGGAGAAGTTCGGCGATAGGGTAGCTAAGCTGGTGGATGATGAGACTGAAGATAAGATGAAGGCCTACCACAAGGATGAGACCTGGAAGGTAAGGAAAGAATATGCGATCGAGCATATCAGAAATCTTGAGGATGAAGGCGCCAAGATGATCTGTCTGGCCGATAAGCTGTCGAATCTCCGTTCCATGCATATGCTGATGATGGTGGAAGGCGACAAGGCCTGGGACAACTTCAACATGAAGGATCCTAAGCAGCATTACTGGTACTACAGATCATTGGCTGATGCATTGTCATCGCTTGAGGATACGGCTGTATATAAAGAATATGTGTTCATGATAGAAGCCACATTCAATAAATATCTAGGAGATTAAATATGGAAAACAAATTCGAAAACAATGAACTGACGATTTATCTGGAGGGCAATGTCGATACCAGCAATGCTGAACAGGTCGGAAAGCAGATCGATGAGATCAGAGCCAGCTATCCAAACGGAAAGATGATTCTTGATATGGAGAAGCTCGCGTATATCTCAAGTGCTGGTCTTAGGCAGATTCTGCGTCTGAAGAAAGCCGAGAAAGGCAACTTCAAGATCATCAATTGCTCAAACGATGTATATGAGATCTTCTCGATGACTGGCTTCGCAGAGATGATGGATATCGAAAAGGGCTATCGTCATCTGTCTGTAGAAGGATGTGAAAAGATCGGTGAAGGATCGAACGGCATCGTATATCGCATCAATGACGATACCATCATCAAGGTCTACAAGAATTCTGATGCCTTGAATGATATCAAGCGTGAAAGAGAGCTAGCCAAGACGGCACTTGTGCTTGGCATCAATACTGCCATTCCATTCGATGTTGTAAAGGTAGACGACAAGTTCGGTTCCGTATATGAGCTGCTTAGCGCCAAGTCCTTGACCAAACATATCATCAAGGATCCTGAGAACATCGACAAGTATGTGAAGATCTTTGTGAACATGCTGAAGTCTATCCATGCGACAGAGGTAAAGGAAGGAACTCTTCCTGATGCCAACGTAAGAGGCATAGAATGGTGCGAGGACCTCAAGGACCTGCTTCCTGAAGATACCTACAACAAGCTGCATGGCATGCTCCAGGAGCTTCCGCACACAAACCATATGCTTCATGGCGACTACCACACCAACAACGTTCACTATGTAGAGGGCGAAGATCCATTGCTAATCGACATGGATACCTTGGCGGTTGGTGATCCAATATATGAGTTCGGCAATATCTTCTTGGCCTTCCATGGCTTTGGCGAACTTGACCACAACAATATCGCAGACTTCTTAGGCATCACTTGGGATCAGGCTCAGCATGTCATGAACAAGACCTTTGAACTCTACTTCGATGGTTTGAGCAGCGAAGAGATCGAGCTGATCAAGAAGAAGGCTGAAGTCATCGGCTTCACCAGAATGTATCGTCGTACCTATAGAAGATTAAGAGATGACACTGCATTGCTGGAACATTGCAAGACACGTCTGATTGGCTTGGTCAATGAGGTCGACAACGTCATAATCTAAGTTTCATGGAAAGAGCGAAAAGACTTGACGATAATTGCCTGAAGGATTCATCAAAGGAAGAAGGCTGCATCTTCTTTCTTAGAAAAATAGACAAAAGCAATATCAGATCATGCTCAAACTGCTACTACAATATGTTCGTGGATGGCATAAGCATCTGCAGCAACAAGAACAAGACCAAAGCTGATCGGTTTGATCGCAATATATGAATTAGAGCCATCTTCATTGAAGATGGCTTTTGATTTGGACAATTGAAAAAAGACCAATAAAAGATTATGATAATAAGGTAATCGTCAGAAGCATTAGTCATGGCTACCCGTCGTAGAGAACTGCCGGTCGGTGAAAGGCAGTCGGAGAGATGATGAACTCGTCTGGCATGAAGATTAAGCGTGGAAGTCGCGTTAAGACTAAGAGAGACAAGTAAAGGTGGTACCGCGCAATTGCGCCCTTTGGTAGCGCCTTTTTATTTCGGAGGTTTAAATAAGATGAGCGTTTTCGATTTTAAGGCCATTGAAGCGAAATGGCAGAAATTCTGGGAAGAGAATGAGACATTCAAGACGGATGCCAGAGATTTCTCTAAGCCAAAGTTCTATGCTCTGGATATGTTCCCATATCCATCAGGCGTAGGTCTGCATGCTGGACATCCAGAAGGCTATACGGCAACCGATGTCGTTTCCCGCTACAAGCGCATGAAGGGCTTCAACGTTCTGCATCCGATGGGATTCGATTCCTTTGGTCTGCCTGCTGAACAGTATGCGATCTCTACCGGAAACCATCCAGCTGGTTTCACAAACATGAACATTGAACATTTCACCGAGCAGCTCAAGGGCTTGGGATTCTCATATGACTGGTCAAGAGTCGTTTCGACTTCCGATCCAGAATACTACAAATGGACCCAATGGATCTTCAAGCAGCTGGTCAATGACGGCTATGCAAGATGCGTTGAGATGCCTGTCAACTGGTGCGAAGAGCTTGGCTGCGTACTGGCAAACGATGAAGTCATCGATGGCAAGTCTGAAAGAGGCGGATATCCAGTCATCAGAAAGAACATGAAGCAGTGGATCATCGATATCCCTGCTTATGCCGAGAGACTGCTGGAGAATCTGGACAAGCTTGATTGGCCAGATTCTACCAAAGAGATACAGCGCAACTGGATCGGAAAGTCCATCGGTGCAGAAGTCACTTTCAAGATTGCGGATACTGGCCATGAATTCACGGTGTTCACAACCCGTTGCGATACATTGTTTGGCGCAACATATTGCGTACTCTCGCCTGAGCATCCTCTGATCGACAAGATCGTTACCGCCGACAAGAAGGAAGAAGTCGATGCATACAAGAAGGCTTGCGCCAGCAAGTCAGAAATGGAAAGAACCGAACTCAACAAGGACAAGACTGGCGTCTTCACTGGTGCCTATGCGATCAATCCTGTCAATGACAAGAAGATTCCGATCTGGATCTCCGACTATGTACTGATGACCTATGGTACTGGTGCCATCATGGCCGTACCTGCCCATGATGATCGTGACTATGAGTTTGCGAAGAAATTCGGCATCGAAATCATTCAGGTTCTGGAAGGCGGCGACATCAGCAAGGAAGCTTGGACACAGGATGGCACGCACATCAACTCGCAGTTCCTTGATGGCCTGAACAAGGAAGACGCCATTGCCAAGATGATCGATTGGCTGGAAGAAAGAAAGATCGGCAAGAAGAAGATCAACTACAAGCTGCGCGAATGGATCTTCGCAAGACAGCGCTATTGGGGCGAACCTATTCCGGTCATCCACTATGAAGATGGCACAATCGGCGTTCTTGATGATGAAGACCTTCCTCTTGTTTTGCCGGAGCTTGAAGACTATGGCCCATCAAAGACCGGTGCTCCTTTGGATAAGGCAACCGATTGGGTAAATATCGAATATAAGGGCAAGAAGGGAAGACGTGAGACTTCAACCATGCCTGGTTCAGCCGGATCGTCATGGTACTTCTTGAGATATATCGATCCGCACAACGATAAGGAGTTTGCGGATAAGGAACTGGTAGACCATTGGATGCCTGTCGATCTGTATATCGGCGGTCCTGAACATGCGGTTGGACATCTGCTGTACTCGCGCATGTGGAACAACTATCTCTATGACAAAGGACTGGTTTCGGTTGATGAACCATTCCAGAAGCTTGTGCATCAGGGCTACATCCTTGGTTCCAACGGCATCAAGATGGGCAAGCGTTACCCAGAATATGTCGTAAATCCAAGCGATATCGTAAGAGACTATGGCGCTGATACCTTGAGACTCTATGAGATGTTCATGGGACCTCTGGAGGCTGATAAGCCTTGGTCAACTCAGGGGCTTGAGGGTGCCCACAGATGGCTTGAAAGAGTCTGGAGACTGCTTGTCGAGCAGCCTGAAAAGCTAAGCGATACAAACGACGGCAGACTTGACTATGTATACAACTATACTGTCAAGAAGGTCAGCGAAGACATAGAGAACCTGAGACTCAATACAGCCATCTCCCAGATGATGATCTTCATCAATGAATGCTACAAGGATGGACCTGTCTATAAGGAATATGCAGTCAACTTCGTACAGATGCTGTCGGTATTTGCGCCTCATCTTGGAAACGAGATGTATGAGCTGCTGACAGGAAACAGTGACCTGGCATATCGCCCTTGGCCAACCTTCGATGAAGGCAAGCTGACAGTCGAAGAGAAGGAAGTTGTCGTTCAGGTAAATGGCAAGGTAAGATGCAAGTTCATGGCCAAGTCAGATGATGACGATGAGACCATCTACAATAACGCCATCTCGCAAGACAACGTCAAGAAATATCTTGAAGGTAACGAGATCAAGAAGCACTTTGTGATAAAGGGCAAGATCGTAAATATCGTAATCTAATCGAATCGGGAACCTAGTTCCCGATTTCTTTTAGAAATGCGGAAATAGTATAATCTAATTGAAGAACTTGAATATAGAAAGAAGGAAATGATAATATGCCTTGTACAACAATTTTGGTTGGCAAGAAAGCCAGCTATGACGGTTCCACAATAATCGCCAGAAACGATGATGGAGCCTTGGAGCCAAAGAGACTTGTCGTGATTGGAAAGGACAAGCAGGGTAGCAAACATAAATGCGTCATCTCGCATCTGGAGATTGAGCTTCCTAAGCATAATCTGCGCTATACGAGCGTTCCTGGTGTCGAGACCAAGAAGGCAGGTCTATGGCCAGCCTGCGGCATCAATGAAAAGAATGTTGCTATGACCGCAACTGAGACTATCAGTTCCAATCCGCTAGTTATGGGAGCTGATCCGCTTGTGGAATATGAGAAGGCCAAATCCAAGAAAGAGAAGGACAAGATCGGCGGTTTTGGCGAAGCTGATCTGTTGACGATCGTATTGCCTTACATCTCTACGGCAAGAGAAGGCGTCATCAGAACTGGTGAACTGCTGGAGAAATATGGCACATACGAGATGAATGGCATGGCTTTTGCGGATGAGAATGAGATCTGGTGGCTAGAGACAATCGGCGGCCATCATTTTATCGCAATGCGTGTTCCTGATGATCAGGTCGTCATTGCGCCAAACTGGTTTGGCATGGATCATTTCGATCTCAAGGATGCCTTCGGCAAGCAGGAGAACTATATCTGTTCGAAAGATCTCAAGAAATTCATCAAGGACAATCATCTCAATACCTGCAATGACGGAAAGTTCAATCCTAGAGTCATCTTCGGTTCGCATTCCGATCAGGATCATTTATACAACACGCCTAGAACCTGGTATATGCTTAGATACTTGAATCCAACCAGATACAACTGGAGCAAGGGCAATCCTGATTTCACGCCTGTAAGCGACAATATGCCGCTTGCAGTAGTTCCTGAGAGAAAGGTGACGATCGAAGATATCAAGTACCTATTGTCTTCGCACTATCAGGATACAGAATATGATCCATATGGAAAGGCTGCCGAAGCGGGCAAGTACAGATCGATCGGTGTGCCTAACTCCGATGATTCAGGCATTCTGCAGATAAGACCATATATGCCAGACAAGCTCAAGGGCATAGAATGGATGACCCTTGGCGGCGCAACCTTTACCGCAAGCATCCCCCTATATGCCAACATCGACAAGTTCCCAGCATATCTGAATAATACGACGATGACTGTCTCAACCGACAACTACTATTGGCACTCAAGGCTGATTGCAGCGCTTACTGATGCCCACTATGAAAAGAGCGTCATCTTTGCGGAACGCTATCAGGAGAGTGTCTTCAACAAGGGACATCAATTGCTTAATGAATACGACAAGAAGATGATGGAAGCTAAAGATTATAGCCTGTGCGAAGAGGCCAATCAGAAGATTGCGGAGATGGCTAAGAAGGAATCGGACAAGGCTTTGAATGAGATACTGAAGACGGCCAGCCGCAGTATGAAGAACGTCTTTATCCGCGGTGACCATTAAGGAGAAACATGGAAGAAAACAAGAACATTATCGACAACGAAGAAGAACTGCTGAAGAAGGTCGAGAAGGCAGCCGAAAAGGGCGTCAAGAAGGGTGGAATCAAGAATGCCTTGATTTCTGCTTTGCCAGTACTAATTGTCATTGGACTATTGGCGTATCTGCTTATACCTAAGTTCACGACCATCAATAAGCGCTTCAACAGCATCTTTGGCTTTGATGAGGCAGTAAGCGATCGCGACCTGACTTTGAACAACTACAAGATCTTTGGCTATACAGCAGCCGATTTCGAAGAGGCTGTGCTGGGTGAAGCCAAGCAGCAGAAGAAGCTGATTGTCTATTCCCAGAACATGTCCGATGTGGCTACATTGGTGAATACGGGACTGTTCAAGTGGAAAGTCTTCACCAAGAGCCAGATGATGACCTATTATGGCCAGGTCGACTATACCGTAGACCTTACAAAGATCAGCAAGAACGACCTGTCATACGACGATACTGACCACATCATCACAATCCGTATTCCGCATGCCGTTCAGGAAGAGATCAACATTCCTGAAGACAAGATCCAGTTTGCCGATCCAGAAAAGGGACTGCTGGCGATTGGCGAGCTCAAGGTCAGTCCGGAAGACATGTATGCTGTGCAAGCTGAGGCTAGAGCGAAGATGCAGCAGAAGCTTGATGATGATAAGGTGCTGGAGACAGCTGACCGTTTCGCTAAGCTCAGCATCACTGAACTGTTTACCCCTATCATAAAGGACGTGGCGCCAATCTGTTCATTGCAGGTGGAATTCAAATGATGCTGGCATTCACATATGGAACGCTCATGAAGGGCCAATGCCGTGAACATGTGATGGATAATTGCCGCTATATCGGCGATGCCATCCTGAATGGCTATGGCTTATTGGAACTAGGAAACTATCCTGGAGCTGTTCCTATGGATGGATATAGAGTATTCGGCGAAGTCTATGAAATCGATGAAGACAAGAAGATAGAGCTTGATGAGATTGAAGGCGAAGGATATCTCTATGCCTATAGGGAAGCGGATGTGGATATGGATGGAAAGCTTATCAAAGCAGGTTTCTATGAGTATCTTCTGGACAATGGCACATACCAGACCATGGAACCTACAGGCAAGTGGAGAAAGCATTAGACATAGGCAATTGCATACGTAGATGATAAAATTAAGAAGATGAAATATCTTCTTATTTTATTTTGCTTACTGTCTGATTACGGATATCTTCATCTTGCAAATAAGAAGAGATATCTTATCGCACTTCTGTCAAAGACTCTGGCATCGCTTTGTTTCCTGAGCCTTGGCTATCTTGGAAACCATGGCCGCTTTAGCGCATATATGCTGGTTGGCATGGCATTCGATGGCTTAGGAGATGTGTTCCTGGGCATCAGGAATCTAGGATACAAAAAACCGATGTTCATGTGCGGAACGTTGTCTTTCCTGATTGGACATGTCTTCTATCTTCTGGCTATGCTTCCGTTTCTTGGCAGCAAGGCTCTTTATTGCGTCATTGCCTCTCTTGGGGCATCGCTATGCCTTAGAGGCTTCATAGTGAAGATGGCCAAGGGCGATAAGGCATACATAATGACAGGAATCATATATGTGACCATGATCGTTCTGATTGGTGTTTGTTCGCTGACTATGTGCCTTCTTGAATACAGCTTGGCTCACTTGGTGATGTGCTTGGGCACACTGATGTTTGTGACTAGCGATATGATATTGATAGTCTATAATTTTGGAGACCGAAAGGAGTGGATGCATCCGGTCTATTCGGCATTGTATTATGCCGGACAGATTCTGATTGCGTTATCGTTGTCGTTATGATCGTTACTGTTACCTGCAATCCTGCCATCGATATGACCATCAGAGATGATGAAGTTTCATATGATATCGGCGGCAAGGGCATAAATGTGTCAAAGGTTCTTTTGGGACTGAACACGAAATCGCTTGTCACTGGACTAATCGGCGATGACAACAAGGATGTCATTATCGATAGGCTCGATGAGCTGAAGCTGCCTCATCATTTTGTCTGTGTCGATGGCAAGGTAAGAACCAATACCAAGAAGATCGTCGACGATGAACTGTTTGAGGACAATGAGAAAGGTCCAGATGCCGACGAGAAGAAGATGGATAAGCTTCTGTCGTATCTTGACCGCTACGTCAATGCAACCATCGTCATATCCGGAAGCGCTCCAGCCAATGCGGCTGACGACTACTACTTTAGGATGATTGAACGATTGAAGAGAAATCACAACTATGTCATACTAGATTGCAATAAGGCTTTGTTTGCGAAAGGACTTCAGGCGATGCCTGATGCCATCAAGCCGAACAGAGATGAGATATGCGACTATCTTGACTGTGAGTACGATGAACATCTGATCATCAGAAAATGTCAGGAACTGATCGACCAGGGCATCTCGCTTGTATCGCTATCCTTGGGAAGCGATGGAGCGCTGTTTGTAAGCGAAGAAGGAATCTATCGCTGCAAGGCCCTAGAGGTTGAATACAGAAGTGCAGTAGGTGCTGGCGATGCAATGGTTGCAGCTATGGCCTATGGCAGGGAAAACCATCTGTCCATCAGAGAAACGATCAAGCTTTCCATGGCCTTGGCGGCCACGATGGTAGAAATGATCGGAACAGGTGTTCCATCGCTTGATGCGGTGATGAACCATCTGAAGGATGTTGAAATAGAGGAGGTTATTTATGGATAACTTTACAGCTATCGTAGAAAAGATCGATAGTCTTATCTGGGGTAAGCCATTGCTGATAATGCTTCTTGGAACGCATGTGCTTATGACCATCATGACAAGATTCATGCAGCGTTACATCTTTAAGGGCATCAGGCTATCGATGATCGATGAAGAAAGCGACAAGGGTGACCTTAGCATCTTCGGTTCCTTGATGACGGCTTTAAGCTCTACAATCGGTACAGGCAATATCATCGGTGTCGGAACATCGGTGTTCATTGGCGGACCAGGCGCTATCCTTTGGACTTGGCTCGGCGGAATCTTTGGCATTGCGACAAAATATGCCGAATCGTTCATTGCGGTCAAGTATCGCAGAAAGAAAGAAGACGGCTCATATATCGGCGGTGCCATGACAGCTTTCGAACATCTCAATATGCCTATCATGGCTAAGGTGTTCTGTGTATTGGCTGCCGTTGCGGCATTCGGCATCGGCTGCGGTACGCAATCAAGTGCTATCGCCGATCTGCTTAGAATCAACTTCAAAGTTCCTACATACATTAGTGGAATCATCCTATGTGTGCTTGTAGGACTGGTTGTCATCGGCGGCATCAAATCCATCGCCAAAACCTGCGAAAAGCTTGTGCCAATCATGTCTATTGTCTATGTGGTAGGCTGCCTGATTATCATCGCAACAAATATCCGATATGTTCCGGAAGCCTTCAAGCTAATCATTACAAGCGCCTTCACGACAAGGGCTGCCATAGGTGGATTTGTAGGCAGCACCATATCTTCGGCAATGCGTATTGGCATCGAAAGAGGCCTGTTCTCCAATGAGGCAGGCATGGGCTCTGCTCCTATGGCGACAGCTGCCGGAAAGGCCAAGAATGCCGTCAAACCAGCCTTGATCGCTTCGACAGGCGTTTTCTGGGATACGGTTGTGGTTTGCCTTATGACAGGTCTTGTGATCGTAATCAGTGTTATGGGATGCGACAACATCGACAGTACCACTCTTGAATCGGGCTCAGCCTTAGTCAATGCCTGCTTCAAAGAAATACCTTATTTTGGAATGCCGCTGCTGGTATTTGGCATCCTAACTTTCGCGTATTCAACGATGCTTGGTTGGGGCTACTATGGCGAAACATCATTCAAGTACCTGTTTGGCGAGAAATCTGTAATTGTCTACAAGATCTTGTGGGTAATTGTAGTATATCTGGGCGCAACGGTAGACCTTTCAACGGTATGGACCATTTCCGATGCCATGAATGGTCTTATGTGTCTGCCTAACATCATAGCGTTATTCATGCTTAGAAAGGAACTTGTAACTGACACCAAGTATTATCTATGGGGAGACAGGCTTGAGGAATACGATCCTGATCTGAAATAGCTAACACCAAACTATCATAATCGGTTACTATAATGTAGCTGTGGAAAAGACTAATATATTGCTGCTGCTGACGCCAAAGACTCAACTGGCATGTCTGGATGAGACGATGAACGTAAGGCAAGCTATCGAAAAAATGAGAGCGCATGGTTATATGGCCATTCCGCTCATTTCCAAGAAAGGCGAATATCTGGGAACGATATCGGAAGGTGATCTGCTTAGATGCATCGTCGATGAGGATTGTTTCGATATGGAGAGCCTGGAAGACATCAATGTCGTTGATCTGATCCGCAAGGACTATACTTTGCCTGTCAAGGTTGATGCGACAATGGAGAAGCTTCTGGAGATGAGCATTGGGCAGAACTTTGTTCCAGTTGTGGATGACCGCAACATTCTGATGGGCATCGTAACAAGAAGAAAGGTCATGCAGGAAGTGCTTAAAGACTATTTCTAAATGAAATTTCATAATGAAATTTCATTTTTTTATTTGCAAGGATATAATTTAATTATGTTTAATTTCAAAAGAGCAAAGACAAAAGCCATCAAGAACCTGAAAAGGCATTATGTAATCTTTGTCATAAGCTGTCTTCTTGCAGCTTATCTGGGTTCAGCATACGGCTCAACACTGTCCGCATACCAATATACAATCGGCGGAAACGACGATATCGTTGAATCAGGAAAGAGCGTAAGCGGCAAGCTTACGGCTGATTCGGTCTTCAACAAGCTGACTGAAGGTCAGGCATTTGATGGAAAGATCATTTCTGATTCGCTTCTCAGAAAAGAAGAGGGAAGCGGAGCGAAATATGGCATTCTGGAGATCGGCAGATCGAAAGGCGTGCTGTCGAGTATCGTCAACGGATTGAACTCTGGACAGTTTCTTATCATTGCCTTCAATACCATAAATTCAGTCGTTCATTCGAACAGCGTAAGCGGCACCATAATGATCATCATTTCCAGTGCCCTCATGATGGCTATTACCATCTTCCTGAAGGATACATATGCGGTAACCTTGAGAAGAATCTTCATGGAAGGACGCGTATATGACAGGATCGGCTCATCGACATTCATTTATCTGCTGAAGACAAAGAAACTGATCAAGGCCTCCACCACCATCTTTGTGACTGGTGTCTTCCAGTTCCTTTGGGACTTCACCATCATCGGCGGAGCAGTCAAGAGATACTCATACGCCATGGTTCCGTATATCGTTGCCGAGAATCCTGATATCGCGCCGCTAGATGCCATTGCTTTGTCACGTCGCATGATGTATGGCCATAAGTGGGAATGCTTCAGATTCGACCTATCGCTCATTGGCCTGGATATGCTGTCTGTCTTCACTCTTGGATTAAGCGGCATCCTGTTCGCAAATCCGTATAGGGAAGTCATAATGGTGGAATTCTATGCCTATGTAAGAGGACAGATCAGAAGAAAAGGCGGATCATACGCCAACATGCTTAACGATAAATATCTATACGAGAAGGCTGATCATAGCCTGCTTGAAAAGACATATTCCGATGTCATCGACATCATGAATGATGATATCGATGTCAGAGACCTGAGACACAATGGATTCAGAGGCTTCATCGAAAACAATCTCGGCATCATCTATGGATACGACAAATTCGAAGACGAATACAATGTTGCCATTGAACAGGAAGAGAAGATCAGCGAATATCGTGCAATCCTGAATGCTGACCAGTATCCTGGACGTCTTTCTCCGGTTCCTGAAGAGATGACCAACAAGCGTGTCGAGGATGTCCATTACCTCAGGCACTATTCGATCTGGTCTATTGTCGGCATCTTCTTTACGTGCTGCTTCATTGGCTGGTCATGGGAAGTTATGCTGCATCTGGTCAATGATGGCGTATTCGTTAATCGTGGCTTTTTCCATGGACCGTGGCTGCCAATCTATGGATCTGGCGGCATCATGATTCTGATACTGCTGTTCCGTTTCCGCAACCGTCCATTCCTTGAAGGGCTTACAACGATTGCGCTATGCGGAGTTGTCGAATATGCGACATCATGGTACCTGGAAGTTACTCAGGGAGCCAAGTGGTGGGATTACACGGGCTATTTCCTTAATCTGAACGGAAGAATCTGTGCTGAAGGACTGCTGGTATTTATGTTGGGCGGAATAGCCATCGTATATGTGCTGGCACCGATGCTTGACAACTGCTTCCGCAAGGTAAACAAGAAGATATTCATTCCTATCTGCTGCGTATTGCTGCTGATATTCGGCATCGATGTTGTATATTCAACCAAACATCCAAACATGGGAGAAGGCATAACCGACTATGATGATACGGTCTTTGTCGATGTGAAGGACAGCAGATGATTGCGTTGCTATTAGCTCCGTTCTTTCTGGCGTTGCAGACATATGTTGTGATCTCTGCGTCAAGATCTATAAACAAGACCGATATCAAAGGCAAAGAAATATTCAAGTATGTCTTTGCCTTATTTATGTACAGCGGCATCTTGTTCATTGCGGTTGGTTTCCTTTTGCCTGGTTATGTACCAGCTAAAAGAGCATTCATGCTCTATGGCAACAACTGGCTAGGATTCATACTCTATTTCTATATAGCATATGCAGCATGCGCGATTGTGCACCTTATCTTGAAAAGAACGAAGAAGGACAGCAAATGCTTCGTTTATGCATCCGTCATTTTCATAATGCTGTTTACGCTTTCGATGGGCATCTATGGCTTGCATAAAGAAAATACGATTGAAGTTAAAAATTACGTGGTCAAGATCGACAAAGATTCAAAGCTTGATGAGCTGAAGATTGCCATGGTATCCGATCTGCATATTGGCTACAATGTGTCGACCACAAAGATACAGAGAATCGTCGATGGAATCAATGAGCTTGAACCTGATGTGGTATTGATTGCCGGAGACATCTTTGATAATGAATTTGAGGCAGTTGATGATCCGGAAATGATGGCCCAAATACTGAAGGGGATAGACAGCAGATACGGCACATATGCCGTATTGGGCAATCATGATATCGAAGAGAAGATTCTTGTTGGTTTTACCTTTAACTGGTTCAAAAAAGACCATGTCGTCAAGGCTTCAGACGGCATGCTTGAGATGCTGGAAAAAGCCGATATCAGATTGCTTTATGATGATTTCATAACTATCGAAGATATTCAAATATATGGACGTCCAGATTATGAAAGACCAAATCTAGGAAATACAGAGCGTCTTTCCTGCCAAGAGTTCATGGCCAAGGTTGATGCAGAAAAGCCAATGATTGTTGTCGACCATGAGCCTAGAGAACTGGAAGAATGCTCTAAATGTGGCATTGACCTGCATCTGAGCGGCCATACCCATAATGGACAGCTGTGGCCAGGAACGATTTCCATCAATTGGATCTGGGACAATCCTTATGGAATGAAACGCTATGGTGACATGACAAGCATCGTAACGTCCGGTGTCGGTGTCTTTGGACCAAACATGCGTACTGATTCGATCTGTGAGATCGTTGATATCAAAGTTGATTTTCGTTGAAAACAAGCCTATTTTCATTGCTTTATTAATGAAAATGACATAAAATAATAGTGCCTTATTTTTTAGTTGAAGCCCCGGAAACTTCAAAGGAGAAAAATATGCGTCAAACAACTATGCTGAAACCAGCAGAAGTTAACAAAGTTTGGTATGTCGTTGATGCAAGTGGCCAGAATTTAGGTAGATTGGCATCTAAGTGTGCCATCATCCTTAAAGGAAAGCACAAGCCAACATATACACCAAACGTTGACTGTGGCGATAATGTAATCATCATTAACGCTGCAAAGATTACCTACACAGGTGATCAAGAAAACAAGAAAGTCTACTACCACCATTCAATGTACCCTGGAGGACTAAAAGCAAAACCTATTGGCGAGCTAAAGAGAGAGAATCCTGTATTACTAGTGGAAAAAGCAGTTCAAGGTATGCTTCCACACAATAAGTTGGGCGATCAGATGAGAGGCCACTTATATGTTTACGAAGGTGCTGAGCATCCACATGCAGCTCAAAAGCCAATTGAGCTTAAGTAAGGAGTAATCAATGCCTAAAAAGAAATCAAATGTAAATTACCTTGGAACAGGAAGACGTAAATCATCAGTTGCACGTGTCTATATGACACCTGGCACTGGCAAAATTACAGTCGGTGAAAAAACTCTCGAAGAATACTTACCTCAGGAAGTATTAAGAATGGTAGTAAAATCCCCATTAGTAGAAACTGGTACAGAAGGTCAGTATGACATCTATATCAATGTATTCGGTGGTGGTTTAACAGGTCAGGCTGGTGCCATGAGACATGGTATCGCTCGTGCTTTATTAGAAGTAGGAGAAGATTTCAGACCTGTATTAAAGAAGGCTGGCTTCTTAACTCGTGATTCACGTAGTAAAGAACGTAAGAAATACGGTCTTAAAGGTGCTCGTAGAGCTCCACAGTACTCTAAGCGTTAATTTAGAGCTGATTGTTTTTCAAGAAACAAGGACCTCCATATGGAGGTCCTTTTCTTATGTATATTGTGTTTATCAGGTTTATAGCTGATGTTAAGTAGACGGATAAAAGTGTTTTTAGATAAAATATAAGCGTAAATGGAGTTATATCTATGAATAATAATGTTAAAACAAAACTAAAAATAGGATTCACCATATGTAGAATCGGTATTGATCTTTGTTGGAGTGCATTGCTGATTGCTGTATCATTTATTCTTCTGTTTTTCTTTAATAAAAATATAAACCTTATAAACTGTCTGTTTC
>CALFPO010000015.1 GCA_937919165.1 uncultured Bacillota bacterium
CCGAACTGCTTTGCGATGCTGTGAATGGAATCGCCTTCTTGAACTGTATAAGTCGTCAGGCTGTCGTCAGCATTCTTCACAAGAATGACTTCGTTTGAAATTCCGGAAGCTTCGAGCGCTTCAGCCATGCAGGCATCAGAATTGCCGTCAGAGGATTTTGTTGTTACAGATCCTTTTAAGAAACGGAAAGCGATATGGCCATCGCTGAGGTTCATAGTGCCTTCATATGAAAAGCTGACATTCTCATTTTCTGCATCTCTTCCTTGAATACTATATTCAGCGTTTCCTTCCTGAATGGCTGTTTCACCTTGTTCATGATACAAAGTATGGCCATCGAAAGAATCCGTAAATGTCCAGTCCATCTTTCCGTCAACAATGCTGCGGACCGTAATCGTAAGTTCTCCGCCCCATGGATCCTGCCCAGCAAACTGTGCTCCGACATATTCTGCATACGCATCATCGGAAACCGGAAGTTTTTCGTCTTTAGTAATTCCGCAGGCCGACAAAGCCATTGCGGCTATGATAATCGTAGAAATAACTAATAAATGCTTGTTTTTCATGCTTCTCCTTTTTAAAGTGTTCAAACCTGTCCAAGACAAATAATGGTTCATCATATTCCATACAAGTACCGAGATTGAATGGAGTATGCCCGTGACAGTAGAACCGCCATCTTCGCGTGTCCTGCAATTATGATAGCAATGTCAAACGTCACGGAGAACATATTGATAAATAAAATCTGTTAATTGATTGTCTGATAACGCAGACGAACGTATGAATCCTTAAGGGTCGTGCAGTCAATCAGCTTCAGAACGCCTATTCCAGACAATTCATCAATAGATTTTATTGATGAACCGTCAATCAATGTCGAAGTATCTTTTCCGCCAATCAGCACCGGTGCAACAACAATATCCACATAATCAATGAGTTTTTCGCGCAATAGCAATCCGTTTATTGTGCCGCCTGATTGAATCGTCAAACGTTCGCAACCATATTCCTCTTTAAGGCGAACAAACGCATTCTGCAGAGACTCTTCGTAAATGATGTGCAGATTATCCTCCATCACCTTAAAAGCGGGATGGTCCGCATTAGAGGTAATCAGCACAAACTGTTGGGATCGTGCGCAAAAATAGCGGATTCCATGTTCACTTAAATGATGATTATCAAGTAAAACAAACGAAACCGGCGACTTTGCAGGCAGTTCCGCTTTGTTCACGCCCATTTTCTCCTGAACTCTGCCAGTATTGAATGACCAAAGGTCTGTTGTCTGTTCTATCTCATAGTATTGGCCAAGGCCTTCCCTAACACTTGCAATATTCGGCAAGTCTTTGTCGAAATCCAATTCATCCGTACTTCCTGTACTTATTTTTCCATCTACGGACATCAACATAAACAATGTTGTTATGGGTCTGTTCATGCTTCCTCCACAAATCATAAATCTGTTGTATTAACGATAAGTCGTATTTTGCTTAAAAGGTCATTTGCTTGCGTGCAGAATCATCTTGGCAACCTCTCTATGGCAATTCACTTCCTTTGGCTGCGGAACAATCTCTTCACGATTATTACGTTGAATATAGTCATTCACCATAGTGCGAATATTTTCGGTTGATTCTTCAGCGAGCTTTTCTAGCGTTACACCGCTATCATAGTATAGCTTTGCACGAAGTGCCCGCACGCCAGGAAGCCTCAATAGAGCAGCAAGATCATCATATTCTTTCATTCCAGCATAGTCTTTTATATCGCTCAGTTTCTTTATGTTGAAATCATATATATGGATGAAACGAGCAAAGCTTCTAGAGACATCTTCACCCAATGCTTTCTTAATGTCTTCAACAACATCCTCAGTGACCTGGCTTTTTCTGACCACATCATTTCTTTTCATGATTGTAGCCAATTCTTCTTTATAAGCGATTAAAGGATAATATCGTTCCATGACAACATCCTTTTTAAGAGAGGCAATCAGATCATCTACAAAATAGTTGTCATTCATCATAAATTATCCCTCCAATAGACACTGGTTCATCTGCTTATATTATACGTTATAGATTAACTTGTTTTATGCATCGCTTGTTGATCGAATCTCTATTAAAAGGACCTTGACTGGGTGCCAAAGTCCTAACCTCTTTAATCAAACAATTTCTGCAATGCAGAGAGTCGATTATTAACAAGCGCTGTTATTTGATTCCTGTTTTTGGAGCCACAAAAGGTGCTGATGCTGGTTCCTTGCCTGCGTGTGGCGTTGGCTCCTTATCTAC
>CALFPO010000016.1 GCA_937919165.1 uncultured Bacillota bacterium
CATGGAGGAAAAGATCAGACATCTAGAGATCAAGAACGATTTCTATGTGATGAAGGGCATCATTCTTGAGATATTAGGCAAGCTTGGCTTTGAGCTTGGCCGCATCGCTTTAGCAGAGAATATCCTTGATACAGCACATTTCCATCCATATCAGTCTGCCGTACTGATGATGGACAACAAACCATTTGCGATTTTCGGCAAGATTCATCCTGCTTTCGGAAAAGCGCTGAAGCTTGATGATGTATATTATGGAGAGATCATCCTTGATGGCTTATGCAATGCTAAGCTATCCAAGGTAAAGGCTCCAATCGTAAGCAAGTATCCATCAGTATCGCGCGATATCTCTGTAGTGGTAAAAGAAGATGTCAAGGCTCAGGAACTTATGGCCGCCATCAAGAAGTCTGGTGGTGCTCTAGTCAAGAACATCAAAGTATTTGACGTATATCAGGGCGAACATATCGAAGAAGGCTATAAGTCTGTATCGTTATCAATAACATATGAAGACAAAGAAAAGACTTTGAAGGTAGAGGATGTCAATCCTGTACATGAAAGGATCCTTTCTGACCTAAACGGCAAGTTTGCAGCCGTACAGAGGTAATCATGATATACACATGCACGACAAACCCTTCCTTGGATTACTATATATCCTTGGACAATATGGAAAAAGGCAGGGATAACCGCAGTGAAATGGAGATCTATGAAGCCGGCGGCAAAGGCGTAAACGTTTCGATCATCCTCAACAACTTCATGATTCCTAGCGTTGCTTTAGGTTTCCTGGGTGGCTTTACGAAAGACTACTATCTTTCTTTCATCCAGCGTTATCCATACATACAGCCGCTTTTCACAACCATCAAGGACAATACCCGCATCAACATCAAGATTATGGAAAGCGATGAAGAAACAGGTCTGAATGCTAAAGGTCCGCACATCAGCGAAGAAGAGTTCGAGAAGTTCAAGAAACGTTTCATGAACATCTACGATGACGATATCTTTGTGGTTTCGGGCAATATAGAAGATGACATAAAAGACAAGATGATCGAACTAATTCATGATCTTGCCAAGGATGGCACCAGAGTGGTTCTTGATACTGACAAGGATGTCATCGACGCTTGCCTTGATATCAAGCCTTTGCTGGTGAAGATCAACAGATACTATTTCGACAATATGAGCGATGAGACAATCATCTCTACCGGAAAGAAGATGATTGAAAATGGCGTACAGAATGTCATGTTCTCTTCAGCTAATATGACTTCATATATGTTTACCAAAGATAAGACATATTGCTCAAAGAATCTGGACAATTCGCTTGTGAATGCAACCGGATCAGCCGATTCGATGGTTGGCGGATATCTTTATTCCATCATCAGAGGCGCCGATGCCAAAGAGGCCTTCAAGTACGCCAATGCTGCTTCGCTTGCTACTTCGATGTCAAACGATATGGGAAGCAAAGAGAAGATCGAGGAGACCTTCGACACGATAATCGTAGAGGAGATATGATGAAGAAGCTACTAGCGATCATGCTTGTGCTGCTGACGCTTTGCGGATGCAAGGGAAAAGACAAGCCAGAGTTTACCTATGACATCAAATCGACCAATGTCGACATGTCATATTATGATGGCGTAGGCAGCACCAATCATAAGTTCAAGGAAATTCTTCCTGTCGAGCTTGAGAATGTCTTTGCCAACAATAGTTCTGGAGTGTTCTATCTTGGCTATATCGACTGTCCATTCTGCCAGAAATGCATCAAGTATCTTGATGAGGTTTCTAGGGAAGAAGACGTCACAGTCTATTATCTTGATGCCATGAACGACTATGATCCGCTTAAGGGCGAACGACTTAGAGATATCGAAAAGCTTCTGATCGACATCATGCAGTATGACAAGGATACTGGAGACTACAACATCTGGACACCTAGCGTATTCAATGTCATAAATGGCAAGATTGTTGATTACTATGTCGGTCTTCCTACCAATGCCTTAGGTGAAACCGATTGGAGCAATCCTCCGACAGACAAGCAGATCTCAAAGCTTGTGAATGGATATCGCAAGGTCATTAAACCATTCGTCAAATAAAGTCAAGACTATTAATTAGGACATTTTGTTTCTATAATTTACTTACCTGGTAGGATCAATGAAATTCCTACACTTAATTATCGGACCATTCGCGTTGGATATCGGTGTTGAAGACCTAAAGCAGGGATCCTAATGATATCCATAGACGGCCCACCTCTTTGGAAGAGGGAAATTTCTAACCTGCCAGGCTATTAGACAAATGACTGCAATTCTTATAGAATAACTAAAGTAAGGAAGGTGCTAATATGGAGAATTTCTGGTTTACATTCTTATATCTGATTGTTGGCGGAATCATCGGCGCTGTAATAGCTTATTTCTTAACGAAGAAGAGTTTCGAGAAGCAGCTTAAGGAGAATCCACCTATCAATGAAAAGATGATTCGTTCGATGTATGCACAGATGGGCAGAAAGCCATCTGAAGCACAGATCAGAGCCATCATGAAATCAATGGGCCAATAAAAACATATCTTGCGATATGTTTTTTATTTCTTTCTTCCGATTCTTGATTCCTTGCCATCAAGAATTCTTTTTATGTTTTCAGAGTGCCTGATGATCACAAATATCGTCAGCAGCAGCAACAGCACAAACAGTCTGCTTTTCTTGAACAGCATATATATCATTGATGAACTGACACCGATGATTGAAGAGAAGGATACAATTCTTGAAAGAAGCAGACAGATAAGAAATACTCCTAACGGTACCAGCAACGTGAAGGCATCCTTGGTGATGAAGATGGCTAAGCCAAGAAGATAGCCATATGTGCAGGCTACAGCCTTTCCGCCCCTGAATCCCGCAAAGATAGGGAAGCAATGTCCGACACATACTGCCAGCCCTGCATATTCGATGGCATTAGGATAGATACGATTAAGGATGGCCATGACGATGAAGGCTTTCATCGCATCAAGGACGATGACCAGAATGCCGATTGGAGCACCAAGCACTCTTCCAGCATTGGTTCCGCCCAGATTTCCTGAGCCGTAGTTTCTGATGTCCTTATGGAAGAATACCTTGCCGATGATTAGGCCCCAAGGAATGGAACCCACAAGATATCCGATAAGAACGGATACGATTATTTCTTTCATCTGTATACCTCCAGAAGTTTCAGTGTTTTTATGAGCTCATCTTCATCATAATCAATTGATCCCATCTTGATGGCTGGTTTTGATCGACCATGGAAGTCAGAACCGACAGACATCATCAGATTATGGGCTTTTGCCTGATTGTAATAGAATTCCGTGTCTTTATCATTATGATATGAAGAAAATACCTCGATGCCATCAAGGCCATATGAGATGATCTCTTCAAGGATCTTTTCATCATGCCCGATATTGTAGGTTGGATGGGCCAAAAACATCTTGCCGCCATTGTCGTGTATGAGTTTGGATGCCTGATTGATCGGCATGTTGAAGTCATAGACAATATTGAGTGGCTTGCCTTTGCCGAAGAATTCCTTGTAGAAATTGAAGGTAGGATTATCGGATAAGCGATTAGGATAGCGAAACTCCACCAGTCTTTCGTCATTGTCGTTTTCGGGATTGCCTAAAACAGCTTGGCCGATCATCTCTTCACATACCAGATGGTCATCTCTCATGGCATAGACATCGTCAGGATTGAACTTGAAGCCATATTCAAGAGACTTCTTTATGGCTGCTTCCGCAAACCCGTTTAGAGCATTTCTGACAAATTCGACGCGGTCTTTGATGCCTTTGGAATTGTAGTCGATATTGTATCCCAAGATATGCAAGGGATAATTGCCGATGATGGATGAAATTTCGATGGCAGGAATGACGACAATATCTTTTCCTTGCGCATAATCGAAGGCTGAAGCGATGCTTGAGACGTTGTCATGATCGCTCACTGCGTAGTATCTGATGCCTGAATCTATAGCAATATCGATAAGCTCTTTAGCAGTATATGTGCCATCGATACTGGCGATAGAATGAGTATGAAGATCGATGTAGTTTGTCTTTTGCATACATCAATTATAGCAAAACTCAGATGTCCTAATATGGTATAATTTTATAGGTTATGGCTAACAAATACGATGACAGTTCGATAGAGATACTTGAGGGTCTTGAAGCGGTAAGAAAGAGACCTGGCATGTATATTGGCAGTGTAGACGCAAGAGGTCTGCACCATTTGGTATGGGAAATTGTCGATAATGCGATAGATGAAGCCATGAATGGCTTCGGCAATGAAATAGTCATCGAACTGAACAAAGACGGTTCATGCACAGTCAGCGACTCAGGACGTGGCATGCCGGTAGGAATGCATAAATCAGGCAAGAATACGCTTGAAGTAATATATACGGTGCTGCATGCCGGAGGTAAGTTCTCTGATACAGGTGGCTATAAGACAGCTGGCGGTCTTCATGGTGTAGGCGCATCAGTCGTTAATGCCTTGAGCGAATGGCTGGAAGTAGAGGTATGCAGAGACAAGAAACGCTATAGAATGCGTTTTGATAATGGCGGCAAGAAAGTATCGAAACTTGAAGATCTTGGGCCTACCAACAGAACAGGTTCAAAAGTTACTTTCATGCCTGACAAGAAGATCTTCCAGACCACCAATTTCTCATTCCAGACCATCATATCAAGAGCTCAGGAAGAGGCATTCCTGCTTAAGGATGTAAAGCTTGTCGTAAAGGATAATCGTACCAACGAGGAAGAATCTTTCTGCTATCATGATGGACTTAGAGCCTTCATGGACTATCTGAATGAAGACAAAGATACCCTGCATGATACGGTTGTCTTCTCGGGCGAAAAGGACAACATCAATGTCGAGATTGCTTTTCAATACACCGATGGCTATCAGGAGAATACCTTCTCGTTCGTCAATCTGGTCAGAACTGGTGATGGCGGTAGCCATGAAGTCGGCTACAAGACCGCTTTCACCAAGGTACTTAATGAATATGCTAGAGATAATGGCTTGCTGAAGGAAAGAGACAAGAATTTTGAAGGAAGCGACGTAAGAGAAGGTCTTACATCCATCATTTCCGTTTCTATACCTGAAAGTCTTCTGCAGTTTGAAGGGCAGACCAAAGGAAAACTTGGAACTCCTGAAGCGAAGAGTGCGGTTGATGGCGTCGTTTCAGAGAATCTGATGTATTTCTTGCATGAGAACAAGGAAATTGCTACACAGCTGGTGAAAAAGATCCAGCGTGCATCGATTGCCAGAGAAGCAGCAAGAAAGGCCAAGGATGAAGCAAGAGCCGGCAAGAAGTCTTCCACAAAATCAAAGGAGATCTTAAGCGGCAAACTGGCCAACGCCCAAAGCAAGGATGCATCTAAACTGGAACTGTTCCTGGTCGAAGGAGATTCGGCAGGCGGAAGCGCCAAGAAATGCCGAGATTCTTCTTTCCAGGCCATTCTGCCTTTAAGAGGCAAGGTACTGAATACTGAACGTGCTTCAGTCGGCGAAATAGAGAAGAATGAAGAGCTCAACACCATCATCCACTGCATCGGAGCTGGCGTCGGACCTAATTTCAATATCGATGATATACATTACGACAAGATTGTCATCATGACCGATGCGGATACCGATGGCGCGCATATTCAGGTCCTGCTTCTGACATTCTTCTATCGCTTTATGCGTGAGCTCATTGAAAAGGGACATGTCTATATCGCCATGCCTCCGCTTTATGGCGTCATGAAGAACAAGGAAAGAATCTATCTCTATTCTGATGAACAACTGCAGAAGATGAGAGAAGAGATGGGCGACAAGCTTGATATCCAAAGATATAAAGGTTTAGGCGAAATGGATGCCGATCAGCTTTGGGATACCACTATGGATCCTGCAAAGCGTACCTTGATTCAGGTTTCGATTGATGATGCAGCTTTGTGCGAAAGAAGGATTTCCGTTCTGATGGGCAACAATGCTGAACTTAGAAGACAGTGGATCGATGACAATATAGATTTCACTCTAGAAGAAGACTATCGTGTGACAAGAAATGGCTAGAAAGAAAGAAGAGATAATCGAAAACAATATCAATGAAACATTGGACGATATCATGTCCGATCGTTTTGGCAGCTATTCCAAATATATCATTCAGGAAAGAGCTTTGCCTGATGCCAGAGATGGCTTGAAGCCTGTTCAGCGTCGCATTCTCTATTCCATGAATCTTGATGGGAATACTTTCGATAAGGCACACAGAAAGTCCGCAAAGACCGTAGGCAGCGTTATGGGAACCTTCCACCCTCATGGTGACAGTTCTATCTATGAAGCCATGGTCAGAATGTCTCAGGATTGGAAGATGAATCTTCCGCTTGTGGATATGCATGGCAACAACGGTTCCATCGATGATGACCCACCAGCAGCTATGCGTTATACCGAAGCACGTCTTTCTAAGCATGCAGGACTGCTTTTGGATGATATCGACAAGAATTCCGTGCCGATGACCAACAACTATGACGATACCTGTCTGGAACCTACAGTGCTTCCAGCCCGTTTTCCGCTCCTTCTGGTCAATGGTTCAACCGGTATCGCTTCTGGCTATGCCACAAATATTGCTCCTCATAATCTCAATGAGGTAATCAGTGCCACTATCTACAGACTCAATCATCCTCACTGTACGCTTGATAAGCTGATGGAATTCATCAAGGGTCCAGATTTTCCGACTGGAGGAATCGTTGAGGGCAAGGATGCCATCAAGGAAGCTTTCAGGACTGGAAAAGGCAAGGTTGTCGTCCGTTCAAAATGCGAAATCAATGAAACAAGAAACGGTGAACAGATCATCATTACCGAAATACCTTATGAAGTGGTCAAATCATCACTGGTAAAAAGAATCACCGATATCATGATCTCCAAGCAGATCGAAGGAATTGCGGATGTCAGAGATGAATCAGGCAGGAATGGACTAAAGATCGTTGTCGACATCAAGAAAGATGCCAACAGCGAAATGATTCTCAACTACCTATACAAGAATACCGATCTGCAGATAAACTATTCCTACAATAATGTTGCGATCGTCAATCATAAGCCTGTACTGATGTCGCTTGATGCGGCACTGGATGCTTTTATCGAGCATCGTCGAAGTGTTGTCTTGAACAGATCGCAATTCTTGCGTGATAAGAAGAAGGCCAGACTGCATGTCATCGAAGGCCTTATAAAAGCCATATCGATACTTGATGAAATCATTGAGATGATCAGGAAGTCGAAAGACAAGAAGGATGCCAAAGAAAGGCTAAAGGAAGCTTTCTTGTTCACTGAGGAACAGGCTGAAGCCATTGTCAGTCTGCGTCTTTATCGATTGACTTCTACTGATGTGATGGTTCTTAAGGAAGAATTTGCTCAGCTGACAAAAGAAGTTGCAGAACTAGATGCCATCATCAGTTCAAGAGAAGTTCTTGATCTTACCTTGACCAATGAACTCAATGAAGTGAATGAGACAAATGTGACCGAAAGAAAGACAAAGATAGAAGATGAAGTGAAGAATATCGTCATCGACAAGCTGGCTATGATTCCTAACGAATCATGCTATATATCTCTGTCGCATGATGGCTATCTTAAACGTTTCTCTGAACGTGCCTTCAACGCCAATGAGAATTCAATTCCTTCAACCAAAGACAACGATTCGCTTGTCGGCTATAAGCTATGCGATACGCTCGATACCTTGCTGGTATACACGAACAAGGGCAATGTTGCCTATGTTCCTGTATACAGAATCGATGAATGCAAATTCCGTGATCTGGGCAAGCATGTTTCAAGCTATGTGAAGATGGAAGGACAGGAGAAGGTTGTCGGCGCCATCATCGTCAAGAATTTCGAGACATATGCTTTTGTGGTGACTGCTTCTAAAAACGGCATGATAAAGAAGACATCATTGCCTAGAATGA
This sequence comes from uncultured Bacillota bacterium, assembly GCA_937919165.1. Classification (GTDB taxonomy): domain Bacteria; phylum Bacillota_I; class Bacilli_A; order Erysipelotrichales; family Erysipelotrichaceae; genus Colivicinus. The sequence goes on from CALFPO010000016.1 coordinate 7,903, forward strand.
CCATCGAAAGGACCAATAAGTCGGTCTGTGGCATGAAGCTCAAGGATAATGATGAGCTGGTTTCTGTATGCGTATGCTACAGCGATGATGATCTGATTCTTGTATCCAAGGATGGATATTGCAATAAATACTCAAGTGAAACGCTTTCTGACATTGCCATGAAGGCTCAAGGTGTCATCGGCATGAATGTCAAAGGCGATGAGCTTGCTGGAGTTGTTGCATGCCATAACAATTCAGATGAGCTACTGCTCGCATCCAATAAGGGCGGCTTCAAGCGCATGCATACTGATGACCTGGAATTTACATCACGCAACACCAAGGGCTATCGTCTTTTCAGGCAGATCAAATCAAATCCTCATTCAATCAAATACATTACGATGACTTCAGGCTACAATTGCCTCTATGTCGATGATGAACAGCTTTGGGAACTTCCAGCCAGCGATATACCTTTCATGGACTGCGAGTCATCATTCTCGACTCCTCTGCGTCTGAAGAAGGATTTTGCTTGCATCAAAAAGGATATGTCCGACATTGAAGAAGTAGATATCATCGATATTCCTGAAGGATATTATTCGGAAGAAGAAGATGAGGAGCAGACCTCACTGTTCTAGCGCCATGTCATTATTCAGACCTAAAGAGATACTTGATAGATATGATGATTTCGATATGAAATCATATTACGATAAAGGCTATAGAACCATCTTTTTGGATATCGACAATACCATTGCCATACCTAACACCGGAAAATGCGATGACAATGCCCGAAGATTCATCGAGGAACTCAAGGATATGGGATATGAGGTTCTGATCTTCTCCAACAATACCTACATGAGAGTCAGATCATTTGCCGAGCCGATAGAGTGCAGATGGCAATGCTGGTCAATGAAGCCTTTGCCATTCGGCTTCTGGATTGCTGCTGTTAAATTGAAAGTAAAGCCTTCTAAGGTAGTGGCCTTGGGCGACCAGCTTCTGACAGATATTCTGGGAGCGAATCTATCAGGGTGCTATGGAATATACTGCAAGCAGCTGCAGGAAAAGGATTCGCCTTTGACCAAGATGAACAGAAGGATAGAAAAATTGATTTGGAGGTATATTCTGCATGAAGAAATGTAAAGGCTGCGGAATTCCGCTTCAATGCGAAGATAAGGAAAAGATCGGCTATGTTGTCGATATGGAACAGGACTATTGTCAAAGATGTTTCAGGCTATCGCACTATGGCGATACCAGTCATCTGAAGACTAGCCATGTAAGCAATGAGAAGATCTTTGAGATCTATAGAAAATATGCCAATGGACTATTTGTGGTCATCGTCGATGCCTTGGATGGACTTGTGCTTGAAGATGATGATCTTCTTGAAATATTCAAAGACTATGATGTTCTTTTAATCATAAACAAGACCGATCTGTTTCCAGCCAATATCAATGAAGAGAAGATTGCTTCCATTTTCTCAAAGATGCTTTTCAAGCTGAACAAGAAATATCCAAACATCCGTTCGGCCATCATGACAAACAAGTTCGAGAACAGATTCAATGATCAGTTCTTTGAGACGATTGAACAGCTTAAGGCCAGAAACGTCATCTTTGCAGGCAGAGCAAATGCGGGCAAGTCTTCTTTGATAAACAAGCTGCTTCATAATGATTTTCTGACGACATCAATATATCCAGGCACAACGCTTGAAGAGATCGAAATAGATTATAGAGACCATATCTTCATCGACACTCCTGGATTGGTCGATATGAACAATTATTCGACCTATCTTAACAGCGAGAAATACAAGCTGTCGAAGATCGACAAGACCATCAAGCCACAGGTTTTCCAGTTCAATGAGGAACAGTCATATTTCTATGAAGGATTGCTTAGGGTCGATGTGATTCCCAAGAATAAGGGAAGCATCTCATTCTATATCTGCAACAATAACGAGATACATCGCACAAAGCTTGAGAATGCCGACAGCTACTATCAGAAGAACTATGCTTCTTTCAGAATGAAGGTAAAGCCTTTGAAAGAGAAAAGATATAAGATAGACAGTTCAAGACAGTTCTTGATAAAGGGACTTGGACTCTTCAAGGCCAATGGCAAGATGGATATAATTGTCCATTCCTTGGCTGATGTCAATGTATATGATTGCGAGGTTGAAATCTGATGCTTACAGGAAAACAGAAAAGATATCTAAGAAGTCTAGCGGTAAACGAAAAGGCTTTGGTCCAGATCGGCAAGGATGGCATTACTGACAATCTGGTGATGTCGATAAGGGAAGCATTGAAAAGCCACGAACTTGTTAAGATTGCCATACATAAGGGATGCGAACTTTCGATCAATGAATTGGTTATCGATATTTTGGCCAATACCCAAAGTGACCTGGTTCAGACTATCGGCAAGACCATCGTGATCTATAAGCCTGCTAAGGAAAGGAAAATCATTCTTCCATGAATAAGGAAGACCTTAGTTTCGATAATTTTCTTCTTCTAAGCACTGAAGAAAGAGAAGAGCTGATCAAAGACTATGATGCCCTAAAGATCATGATCAGAAAGAATCTTTCTGAAAGACGATATCTGCATAGTCTTTCGACAGCCGATACTTGTCGTGAACTTGCAAGATGTCATGGTGTCGATGAGGAAAAGGCCTATCTTTGTGGGCTGCTTCACGATTGCTGCAAATACGATGATAAAGATGATCCAAAAGTATTGATGGAGAGTTATCTTAAGAAATACGATCCTGAAAAGCTTAATGGATTATATCCTGCCTATCATTCATGGGTGGCTCCTTATTATCTGAAGGAGAAGCTTGGATTTGCTGATGAAGAAGTGCTAAATGCCATCTACAACCATACAATATGCACAAGCACCGATAAGCTTTCGCTGATACTGTTCATCGCTGACAAAAGGGAACCAAGAAGGGGAATTGAGGATGGCATTCTAGAACTTGCCAAGCAAGATCTTGAGAAGGCCTATGAAGTATTGAACGAAAACATAAAGGAATATCTGGAAAGCAGAAATGAACGATTTGTTGGAAAAAATCTATAAGGCCATGGATGAGAAACTGGCTGAAGATATTGTGGTAATCGACTTTAGAGAACAGTCGCCTTTTGTCGACTATTTCATGATTGCGACTGCCAAGAATGCCAGAATGGCAGCATCAATAATCGATAATATCGAAGAGAAGGCTGAAGAGATGGGCGTTGAAGTCAGATTCAATCGCAATGTCAAGGACAGCAAATGGCTTCTTATCGATCTAGGTGAGATAGTGTGCCATATCTTCTATGACAACGAAAGACAGGTATACAATCTGGAGGGCTTATGGAAGGATCTGCCAAGAATACAAATGTAGATAATTATGCCATGTTGGCAAGATATTATGATGAACTTCTTCAGGATGAAGAAGCTCTTTCATTATGGCTTGAGCATATTGAAGATAGACCGTTCCATAGCGTGCTTGAGCTTGCATCAGGATCGGGCGTAATGGCCAAGATACTAAAGAACAAGGGCTATGACGTAATCGCTTCCGATCTCAGCAAGGAAATGATGGAGGCATCCAGAAGCAACTATGATGGCGAGTATCTTCTGCTAAACATGTGCGACTATTCTTTGGATAGAAGATTCGATCTGGTGCTTTGCATCTGCGACAGCATAAACTATCTGGAAGAGGACGAACTGAATTCCTTCTTTAGATGTGCGTATGATCATCTGAATGATGGCGGTAGGCTTATCTTCGATATGCATCATCAGATGAGGCTTGAAGAATTTAAAGAAGAATATATCGAAGAAGGATATGTAAAGGGTACGCCATATCAATGGTGCATCCTGTCTGATGAATATGAGAAGATCATCAATGAACATTTCACTTTCTATTTCGATGATGGCATGATTCAGGAGCATCATACTCAGCATGTCTTCGAACCAGAGCTTATTAGAGAGAAAATGAAAGAGATGTTTGATGTAGAGATAATTGAAGATTTCATTGAAGACGAGAAACTATTGATAGTGGGGTACAGGAAATGATTGCGATAATATGTGCGATGAGTGAGGAAAGAGATGCTTTCCTTAAGTTGATGAATGATGTGTCGTTGAAGAAAATAGACAAGATCGCCTATCATGGCATGAGTTTCGACAACAAGATCTATGTCGGCAAGATTGAAGACAAGGATGTGATCATTGCCCATTGCGGTGTGGGAAAGGTCTATGCTGCAATCTTGACGACATTGGTCATCAAGAAATTCAAGCCTGAACTAATCATCAATGTGGGCTGTGCAGGATCACTTAATGAAGACATCCATGTCGGTGATGTGGTTGTAGCTACAAGAGTTGCTGACTGGGATGTCGATGTTCCAGGATGGGAACGTTCTATCTATTCCGATAAGATGTCTTTTGCGTGCGATGGACGTTTTGGAAAGCTTGCAAAAAGCATCAAGGCTAAGTACAGCATAAAGAGCGGACATATCGTTTCTGCCGATGAATTCATATACAGAAAGGCTCAAGTGAAGACCATCAAGAAGTATTTCCCTGATGCTTTATGTGGAGAAATGGAAGGGTCTTCGATAGCCAATACCTGCTATGCCTTTGGCGTAAACTGTGGCATAATCCGTTCCATATCAGATGAGACGCTTGTCAATGGAGACTATAAGAATTTTGATTTCAATCTTGAAAAGGCCTGCAAGAATGCAGCCGATCTATGTGCAAAGATCCTTAAGAGGTACTAGAGATGAAGAAGTGGTATAAAGAGACATATTTCGACAGAAGAAACTGGATCATGGAAAATTTCGAGAAACTGAATCTCAATGCTGAAGAGACAATGCTTCTGCTGCTTCTTGAATTCTGCAAGTCCAGCAACAAGGAGATCAGCTATGAATATCTGATGAAGAAGATGCAGATGAGTTCAAAACAGGTTGATGACATCATGTCTGCACTTGTATCCAAACATTATCTGGTTCTAAAAAGCGATGCGAATGGCTTGATTTTCGATATCGACAATATCTTTGATTTTGATCCTGAGCTTTATGAAATCAATGAAAACAGGGATGTCTATGATATCCTTTCTGATGCTTTCGGAAAGCCATTGACACCATCAGAACTTCAGAAAGTCAATGATCTTCTTGAACAGTATGGACAAAAGAGCCTTCTGAATGCTTCAAGAATCGCTGAAGCAAACGGAAAGATGAAGCTTTCATATATTGAAGGCATTCTGCGCAATGAAAAATAGCACCTTCATCATGAAGCAAATGGATATTCTTTATCCAGATGCCCATTGTGAACTTGATCATAAGAACAGTTTCGAGCTTCTTATTGCCGTTGTTCTATCGGCACAGACAACTGATGAAAGAGTCAATTCTGTTACTCCTGAACTGTTTGAGAAGTATGACGATGCTTTTGAGCTGTCAAAGGCTGATGTATCAGATATTGAAAAAATCATCAAGCCGATCGGTCTATATAGAAACAAGGCCAAGAATATCATTGAGCTTTCTAGAAGACTTGCGGATGAACAAAATGGAAATGTTGCCAATGATAGAAAGTATCTTGAATCGTTGCCTGGTGTAGGAAGAAAGACATGCAACATCATTCTGAGCAACTGTTTTGATGTTCCGGCTTTTGCAGTTGATACGCATGTAGGAAGAGTTTCAAAGAGATTGAAGATTGCGGATGCTGATGATGATATCAATGAAATAGAAAGAAAACTGATGATGTTTTTCCCGAAGAAGAAATGGGGAAAGCTTCATCATCAGTTCATTTTCTTTGGCAGATACAGATGCAAGGCCATCAAGCCAGAATGTACTGACTGTCCATTTGCCAAGATATGCAGCTATTTGGAATGATACAGCTTCTTTGACTGATAGATAGGATCCTGGGTTATATGCATGCCCAGCTTCTTGAAGGTATTGTAATCGACTTCGCTTAATATGACTGTGGAATGTACTTCACAGTTTTTTAATAACGGAAGAGCCTTAAGAGCCTTATCGCAATAGTCGTTTGATGTCGATCCTACCGCAAGAGCTATCAGTACCTCATCGGTATGGAGTCTTGGATTATTTCCTTTAAGATATGTGGTCTTGAGTTCCTGGATAGGTTCAAGGATGTATTCCGAAAGAAGATGGATATCAGGAATCTTAGCGGCCTTCTTCATCGTGTTCAGCAAAGCGGCTGCTGATGCGCCCATAAGTTTGGTGGTCTTGCCGGTGATGATCTTGCCGTTGTATTCGATGGCTACAGCTGGCTGCTTGGTCTTTGCCGCAAGCTTATTTGCGTCAATTGCAACCTTTCGGTCATCCTTGCTGACGCCAGCCTTGTTCATGATGGTTTCCAGCTTATAGAGTATATCTTCCGAGATGACATCTTTTCTTACGGCTACCAAAGCATCGAAATATCTTCTGATGATTTCGTTTTTGGCTGCTTTCTGGCAGACTTCATCGTCAATTATGCAGTTGCCGACCATGTTTACGCCCATATCTGTAGGAGATTTATAGATCTGCTTTCCGCCGATTCTCTTTAGAAGGTCATTAAGGACAGGGAAGACCTCGACATCGCGATTATAGTTGATTGCGATCTTGTTGTAGGCTTCAAGATGAAATGGATCGATCATATTGACATCGTTAAGGTCAACGGTTGCTGATTCATAGGCAAGGTTTACCGGATGATTCAAAGGCAGATTCCAGATAGGGAAGGTCTCAAACTTGGCATAGCCAGATTTAAGTCCTCTTTTTTGATCATGATACATCTGTGATAGACAGACAGCCATTTTTCCTGAACCCGGTCCTGGAGCGGTAACCACAACAATCTCTTTGGAGGTTTCAAGATATTCATCCTTTCCAAAGCCATTGTCGGAAAGTATGTTCTCGACATCGTTAGGATAGTTTTCGATATTGTAGTGGTAGGCAACCTTTATGCCTGATTTCTCCAATAGTCTGCGAAGTTTGATGGCTTCATTCTGCTTACGGAAATTGGTGATGACAACGCCGCCAAGCTCAAGCCCGACTTTCTGGAAAGCGTCGATAAGACGCAAAAGATCCTGGGAATAGGTGATGCCCAGATCTGACCTGATCTTATTCTTTTCGATATCATTGGCATTTATTACACATACTATCTCGACCTTGTCCTTAAGGTTGAGCAGCATCTTTATCTTAGAGTCTGGTTCAAATCCAGGAAGCACCCTGGAAGCGTGATTGTCATCGAAGAGTTTTCCGCCAAATTCCAGATAGAGTTTCGAAAATTTGGATACTCTTTTACGGATGTTCTGGGACTGCAACTTTATGTACTTTTTATTGTCAAACCCTATGACATTCATAGAATGATTATATAACAATTGCTTAAGGAAAAAACATCAATTTTTATGTCAAAAACGGTTCAAATGATATCCCAAGTCAATTAGTTCATGATATAATTTCAATGGCTAAATCTGATGATTTTGGTTTTATTGTGAAATAATCAGGTTATGACGGATATAGGAGGACGAAAACAATGGCTCATTTAAGCGATGTGGCTGAGAAACAGATTAGAGAAATCTGTGATCGTTATTATGACGAGACTACGCCACTGATGATGATTTTGAGTGACATTCAGAAGGAATATGGCTATATTCCTCTCGAGGTACAAGAGATTGTATCTGAAAAAACCGGCATTTCTGTTGCGGAAATATACGGTGTAGTAACTTTCTATTCATTCTTCTCTTTAAAACCAAAAGGAAAGAATGTTGTGGGATGCTGCTTAGGTACTGCTTGCTATGTCAAGGGTGCTCAGCAGGTTATCGACAAATTCTCAGAGATTCTAGGCATTAAACCAGGCGAAACAACCGATGATGGCCTGTTTACGCTTGATGCATTAAGATGCATCGGTGCTTGCGGTATTGCCCCAGCTGTTCAGATCAATGGTACGGTTTATCCAAAGATGTCTGTTGACAAGGTACCAGCTCTTGTTGAACAGTACAAGAACGGAGGTCAGGCATAATGACTGAGATTATCAAGAATTTTGAAGAATTGGCTGCAAAGCAGGCTACCTGCACAAAGTGCCTTGACGACAAGTTCAAAGGCAATGATGGCAAGAGACATATCGTTCTTTGCGGCGGTACTGGATGTCTGTCATCTCATTCTGATGAAATCAGAGAAAAATTCGTTGAATTAGTAAAAGAGAAAGGCCTTGAAGATAAGGTTACTGTAAATAAGGTCGGATGTTTCGGTTTCTGTTCACAGGGTCCATTCGTAAAGATCTATCCAGAAGATACTCTATACAGAATGGTAAAGATTGAAGATGTTGAAGAGATTCTTGAAAAAGACATCATCAACAACGAGATCGTTGAACGTCTGCTTTATGTAGATCCTCAGACACAGCAGAAGATCCAGAAGCAGGATGATATCGAATTCTACAAGAAGCAGCTGAGAATTGCGCTTCATGGATGTGGTGCCATCAATCCAGAAGACATCGATGAAGCAATCGGTGCAGGTGCTTTCGTAGGTCTTGCCAACGCTCTGAAGATGGACAGAAAGGAAGTTATCCAGACTGTTCTTGATTCAGGACTTAGAGGAAGAGGCGGCGCTGGATTCCCTACTGGAAGAAAGTGGTCTTTCGTTCCTGACGTTGAAGGTCCTAAGTACCTGGTATGCAACGGCGATGAAGGCGACCCAGGTGCATTCATGGATAGATCCATCCTTGAAGGCAACCCATTCGCTGTAATCGAAGGCATGATGATCGGTGGCTATGCTATCGGTGCTCAGAATGGCTATTTCTATGTACGTGCTGAATATCCAATCGCAGTAAACAGACTGAAGCTTGCCATCAAGGCAATGGAAGAAGTTGGACTGTTAGGCGACAACATTCTCGGAACAGACTTCAGTTTCCGTGTACATATCAGACTTGGTGCAGGTGCATTCGTTTGTGGCGAAGAGACAGCATTGCTGAACTCTATCGAAGGCAAGCGCGGTATGCCTAGACCTCGTCCACCTTTCCCAGCTCTTAAGGGCTTATGGGGCTGCCCAACTTGCGTAAACAACGTTGAGACATTGGCATGTGTTCCATATATCCTTAGAGAAGGTGCTGACAAGTTTGCTCAGGTCGGCACTGAAAAATCAAAGGGTACCAAGGTATTCGCACTTGGCGGCAAGATCAACAATGTCGGCCTGGTAGAAGTGCCAATGGGAACTACTTTGAGAGAATTGATCTATGATATCGGTGGCGGTATCCCTAATGGCAAGGAATTCAAAGCCATTCAGACTGGTGGTCCATCAGGCGGATGTCTGACTAAGGATGACCTTGATGCTGAAATCGACTATGATAACCTGATTGCTAAGGGCTCTATGATGGGTTCTGGCGGTGCTATCGTAATGGATGAAGACAACTGTATGGTTGACGTAGCTAAGTTCTATATGGACTTCATCTGCGATGAATCATGTGGTAAGTGCAGCCCATGCCGTATCGGCACAAAGAGAATGCTTGAACTGTTGACCAAGATCACTGAAGGCAGAGGAACAATGGAAGACCTTGATGCTTTGCAGGAACTTGCAACCAACGTCAAGACCAACTCATTGTGCGGCTTAGGACAGACTGCTCCTAACCCAATCCTTTCTACAATGCGTGCATTCAAGGATGAATACATCGCTCATATCGTAGACAAGAAGTGTCCAGCTCATGTATGCAAGAACTTGATGACTTACGTTATCGATAAGGACAAGTGTGTAGGCTGTGGCATGTGTGCTAAGGGATGTCCAGCTGGTGCTATCTCTAAGATCGAACCAGAATACATCGCGCCTAATCACAAGCTTCCTAGCATGCACATCGATCCTAACAAGTGCGTTAAGTGCGGTGCTTGTATCGCAACATGCAAGCTGAATGCTATATCAAAGCAATAGGAGGGACTAATAATGGAAAAAGTTAATATTACTATTGAAGGCATTTCCTATGAAGTAGAAAAAGGCCTTACCATCATGGAAGCCGCTAAGAAGTGCGGTTATGAGATCCCTTCATTATGTTCATTCAATCATGGCGAATGCTCATTGGCATCTTGCCGTGTATGTCTGGTAGAAGCTCAGGAAGGCAAAGGCCCTGCTAAGCTCGTTGCTTCTTGCGTATATCCTGTTTCTGAAGGCATGAACATCACTATCGGTTCTCCAAAGGCAACTCTTGCCAGAAGAACATCTGTTGAATTATTGCTTTCTAACCACAACCGCAACTGCCAGGAATGTGACAAGAACGGTAAGTGTGAACTTCTTCATGTAGCACAGGTTACTGGCGCTAAGGAAGATAGATATGTTGGATCAAAGACTCCAGTGACTGTTGACCAGCTCACTCCATCCATCAAGAGAGATACTTCTAAGTGCGTTCTTTGCGGAAGATGTATCGCTAGATGCGGAAGTGCTCATGGCCTATCAGTATTGGGCTTCGAGAAACGTGGCTTCAACACCATTGTTGCTCCAGCAGAAAATAGATCATTCAAGAACTCACCATGTATCCTTTGCGGACAGTGCACAACTGTATGTCCTACAGGCGCATTGATGGAAGTCTCTGAAATCGATAAGGTCGATGCAGCATTCAAGGCTGGCAAGCATGTCATCGTACAGGTTGCTCCAGCTGTCAGAGCTGCTTTAGGCGAAGAATTCGGCAACAAGATCGGCACTCCAGTTACTGGCAAGATGATTGCTGCTTTGAGAAGACTTGGCTTTGAGAAGTGCTACGATGTAAACTTCGGCGCTGACCTGACAATCATGGAAGAAGGCACTGAACTGCTTTCTAGAATCCAGAATGGCGGCGTACTTCCAATGATCACCTCATGCTCACCTGGCTGGATCAACTATGCTGAATACTACTATGGAGATCTATTAGATCATCTATCATCTTGCAAGTCTCCTCATGAGATGCAGGGTGCTGTACTGAAATCATACTGGGCTGAACAGAAGGGCTACGATCCTAAGGATGTATTCGTAGTATCTGTAATGCCTTGTACAGCTAAGAAGTTCGAAAAGGAAAGAGAACAGCTTATCACCAATGGTTTGCCAGATGTTGATGCTGTACTTACCACAAGAGAACTTGCTAAGCTGATCAAGAGATCAGGCATTAACTTCAATAAGCTCCCAGAAGAAGATTGGGATCAGGATATCATGGGCGAATATACTGGTGCAGCCGTTATCTTCGGTGTTACCGGTGGCGTTATGGAAGCAGCTCTTAGAACTGTATACTTCAAGCTTACAGGCAATGAATACGGCAAGATCGAATTCACTGACGTTAGAGGCCATGATGCAGGCATTAGAGAAGCTAGTCTTGATATCAACGGAACAACAGTCAAGGTTGCTATCGCTTCAGGCATGAAGTCAGCTAAGGTATTGCTGGATGATATTCGTGCAGGCAAGTCTGAATATGCATTCATCGAAATCATGGGTTGCCCAGGCGGATGCATCAACGGTGGTGGTCAGCCTTATGTTCGTCCTTGCTTCATGCCTAATGAGGCAGACGATATCCTCGACACATACAAGGAGAAGAGAGCTCAGGCACTCTATTCCGAGGATGAGCGTCAGGAACTCCGTCAGTCTCACAAGAATCCCCAGGTCATCGAACTCTACGAGAAGTTCCTGGGCGAGCCTAACTCACACAAGGCTCACGAGCTCTTGCACACAACATATGCAGCAAGAGAAGGCTTCAATGACGTAAAGTAATAATTACGACCGTTAATTAAGTTCGATCAGGGTTGCCTCGCAGTGGAATCACTGCGGGGCAATCCTTTTTTGTTAGTTCCTAACAGTGTGCGTGATCCGTGGGAGCAACATTCTCCGCAAAATACCGTGAAGAACCTTTATTTAACAGAAATAACTGCGATACTACAAACGCAACCAAATTCTCATATATTATTTACAAACTGTATCTATTTGGCGGTGTAAATTGATGTTTTCGAGATATATAATAAAAATCAAAGTTGTGTCAGTCGGTTAGTTAAGCAAAGGAGCTGCTTGCTTATGAGACATAGAATAGCGATCTTTTCCAATGGATTTAACGGGAGCATTACTCTCAAGGCTATAGAGGGTATCCGCAAGTATGCAGCGATAAAAGATTTTGACACTCATTTCTATGTGGGCTTTGCCGCATACAGTGAGGATGAACAATATAATATCGGCCAATTCAACATATATAAGCTTGCAGATCTTGAAGAATACGATGGACTGATCGTATTTTCAGGTCTTTTGAATAATACTGAGTTAGCTCGCAAAGCGTGTCTTGATGCAAAGGAGAGAGGCGTGCCGGTCGTAAGCATCGGCATGGAGATCGAAGGGATT